>JACROQ010000063.1 GCA_016214375.1 Nitrospirota bacterium
ATGAGTTCTGTGACTGGTATGTGGAGCTTGCAAAGTTGCAGATATATGAAGGCGGGCAGAAAAAAGAGAACACGATCGCACTGCTGATCAGGACGATGGACGAGGCATTAAGACTGCTCCATCCCTTTATGCCCTTTATCACCGAGGAAATATGGCAGCACATCCATAGCTCCTCCATCATGATAGCCCCCTATCCCTCTCCTGATGCGGGATTGATTGATGATCAAGCAGAACAGCAGATGGAAGCGATCATGGATATTATCAAGGGGATCCGGGGGATACGGTCAGGGTTTAACATCCCGCCCGGCCAGGAGGCGGATGTCCATCTGAAGGCCTCGGATGAGGGTCTGATCGAGTTGCTCAGGGATCATCTGGTGTCTGTAAAGAGATTGGCCTGGGTGGGAGAGATGGTCGTGGGGATGGACATCCGGAGACCGGAAAAGTCCGCTATTCTGGCGCTCCCCGAAGGGGAGATCTATGTGCCTCTGCAGGGGGTGATCGATATCGAGAAGGAGAAGGGTCTCCTGGAGAAAAGACTCAAGGGTATCCATGATGAGGTCAGCAGGATCGAAAATAAATTATCGAATAAGGAGTTTCTTGAAAGGGCGCCGGAGGAGATTGTCCTGAAGGAGAGGGGAAAATATAACGAACTGACGGAGCAGGAGGGGAGGATAGAGGCCAGTCTCTCATGGTTAAGGCGATGAGACATCCTTCCAGTGCGCCGGACGGCCCTTCATTAGATAGTATCAGGGCTATTGTAAAGACGGCACTGTCTGAAGACATCGGACCAGGGGATATCACTACCTCGTCTATAATCCCGGATGCGATGTCTGCTGAAGGGATCATCACGGCAGAGGAAGAGATCCTATTGGCCGGGGTCCGGGTTGCTGAGGAGGTATTCAGGACACTTGATCCGAGAGTGGAATTTGAGGCATTCGCCGGGGATGGTGACCCGCTCAAAAGCGGGGATAAGATCATCCGTGTCCGTGGAAGGGCAAGGGCCCTTCTCACAGGAGAGAGGGTTGCCCTCAACTTCTTGCAGAGACTCTCCGGAGTGGCAGCCCTTTCCAGGAGGTATGCCGAGGCCGTTAAGGGCCTCCCTGTCCGTATTGTGGATACCCGGAAGACCACACCGGGCCTTAGAGGCCTTGAAAAATATGCGGTAAGGGTGGGCGGCTGCTGGAATCACAGATACGGACTGTTCGACGGCGTCCTGATCAAGGAGAATCATATTGTCCTGACACCGGGTGTCGCAGAGGCCATCTCTCTTGCAAAGGGGAATATCCCCCACACCCTGAAGGTCGAGGTGGAGGTGAGAAACTTAGAAGAGGTCCGGGAGGCCATCAGAGGCGGGGCAGATATCATTATGCTGGATAATATGGATATCCCGGCGATGAGGGATGCGGTCCGTATGATCCGGGGTCACAAAGAGAGGGAGATCCTGATAGAGGCCTCCGGGGGCATGAGCCTTGACCGTATCAGAGAGGTTGCAGCGACAGGCGTTAACCTGATCTCAGTAGGCGCATTGACCCATTCGGCTTCATGGTTAAATATAAGTATGGATCTCTATGAAACAGACTAATCAGATTGATGACCTGATCATCACTGTATTGAAAAACAGTAAAGACGCGTTTGTCTCAGGTCAGACCCTCAGTAACAGGATCGGGATCACGCGGGCTGCTGTATGGAAGCATATCGAGGGGCTGAGGAGCGAAGGATATATTATCGTGAGCACACCTTCCAGGGGATATAAGCTCATCGAAACCCCTGACAGGCTATCGGCTGTGGGAATCAAACAGGGGATAAAGACCAGGGTGATCGGGAAGGAGATCGTGGTATTTGATGAGGTGAATTCCACCAATGACATTGCGATGGAGAAGGGCGCCCAGGGGGAAAAGGAGGGTCTGGTCGTTATCGCAGATTCGCAATTACACGGGAAGGGCCGGCTGGGACGGACATGGATTTCCCCGAAGGGGGTCAACCTGTATGTCTCCATCCTTCTGAGACCTGAGTTCCCCCCGCTCCAGGCATCTGTCTTAACGATGATGGCATCTGTCTCTGTGGCGACGGCCATTTCAAAGACAACCGGTCTTGATGCCAGAATAAAATGGCCTAATGATATCCTGATTGATCAGAAGAAGGTCTCAGGGATTCTGACGGAGATGAATGCGGAAGAGGAGAGGATTCATTATGTGGTTATTGGGGTGGGGATCAATGTGAACATGAAGAAAGAGGACTTTCCGGGGGATTTGCGGATGCCGGCAACCTCGTTGATGGAATCCCTTGGGAGGAGGGTGGACCGGACGGAGTTGTTGTATACCCTCCTTGAGTCTATGGATTCAAACTATGAAGGGCTTAAAATGAAGGGTATCGTATCCATGGTGCAGGAGTGGCGGAGGCTGTGCAGCACCCTCCATAAAAGGGTAAGGATAAGCCTGCCGGGTGAGGTGATCACCGGGGTTGCAGAGGATATTACGCAAGAAGGGGGACTGGTCGTAAGGATTGGAGAGGGACTGACTAAGAAAGTCTATGCCGGGGATGTCACACTCCTCGAGTAGATGGGGATACGGCGCATGCTTCTCGCGATAGACATAGGAAATAGCAATATCGTATTTGGGGTCTACGATGAGAAAAATATTATCGACTACTGGCGCATAAACTCTGATCCCCACAAGACAGCGGATGAATATGGGATCTTCTTCCGTGAGGCGCTCAAATCGGCCAATGCGGGGATAAAGGAGATTGATCATATTATTATAGCCTCTGTTGTTCCCCCGCTGACCACACTGATTCAAAGGATGACCGAGCGGTATTTTAAGGTTCATGCAATCATGGTAGATGAGCATACAAAGACAGGCATTAAGAACTGTTATGAGAACCCGGGAGATGTGGGGGCAGACCGCATTGTAAATGCCGTGGCTGCATACACGATCTACGGGGGGCCTGTGATTATCGTTGATTTCGGGACGGCCACTACATTCTGTGCTGTGAGCAGGGAGTCAGAGTACCTTGGCGGCGTGATCGCCCCCGGGATTATGATCTCCTTAGAGGCCTTGTTTCAAAAGACGGCAAAGCTCCCTAAGGTGACACTGGAGCCGCCTGAGACCGTGATCGGGAGGAATACGATTGCCAGCATACAGTCAGGGATCATTTATGGTTATGCAGGGCTGGTGGATGAGGTTGTAGACCGGATAAAGAAGGAGATGGCAGGAGAACCCTATGTGGTGGCCACCGGCGGACTGGCAGAGATGATTGCCCCGCAGACGAGGAATATAAAAGAGATTAATCCCATGTTAACCCTGGAAGGACTCCGGCTTGTTTTTGAGATGAACAGGGGATAGAAAGTAAAAACAAGGAGGTGAAGCAGTTGGAGGACAATAGCGTTCAAAAAGACGGGATGGATCAGGATGCAGCGGCCCTCCGTGAGGCCCTAGATAAAATAGATAAAAAGGAGGCCGAGTGCAAGGACCTGAATGATAAGTATCTAAGGACCCTTGCGGAGATGGAGAATTTCAGGAAGAGGATGGTCCGGGAGCAGTCAGAGTCTGTAAAGTATGCCAATGAAAAAATCTTGTGTGATCTGCTAACTGTGATTGATAATATCGAGAGGGCCATACTGCACTCTAAGGAGAAAAAGGATTTTGATGCCCTTATCAATGGATTGGAACTGACCATGAAAGAGTTTGCCGGCGTGCTGGAGAAGTATGGGGTCAAATGTATAGAATCGAGGGGGCAGACTTTTGACCCTGCGAGGCACCATGCCGTGTCCACGGTGGAGTCCGATGCTCAGCAGGATAATACAGTGGTAGAAGACTTTCGCAAGGGGTATATATTGAATGACAGGATACTCAGGCCTTCCCTTGTCAGTGTGGCAAAGAAGAAAGAGGGGACAGAATCGGGGGAGGAATAGCCCCTTGAACTCCACAGACACAGTGGTTATAAACTTTATGTGGTGTGTGATGAAAAGAGAACTATCAGAGGAGGAATAAATTATGGGCAAAGTCATAGGCATTGATCTGGGGACCACAAATTCATGTGTTGCGGTGATGACAGGGGGGGAGCCTGTGGTCATACCCAACGCGGAAGGGAGCAGGACCACCCCTTCGGTGGTGGCCTTTACAGATAAAGGGGAGAGGCTGGTCGGGGCCATCGCAAAAAGGCAGGGCATCACCAATCCTGAGAATACCATCTTTTCAATCAAGAGGCTGATCGGCCGCAAGTTTAATGCAAAAGAGGTCTCTGATGCAGGAAAGAGGCTCCCGTACAAGATTGTGGAGGCTCCTAACGGGGATGCCCATGTCGAGGTGAGGGGTAAGGTATACAGCCCTGCCGAGATATCCGCTATGATCCTGCAAAAGATGAAACAGACTGCAGAGGACTATCTTGGGGAGACGGTTACAGAGGCAGTCATTACGGTGCCGGCCTATTTTAATGACAGCCAGAGGCAGGCCACAAAGGATGCAGGCCGGATCTCAGGGCTTAATGTCCTGAGGATCATCAACGAGCCGACAGCCGCATCACTGGCATACGGTCTTGAAAGGAAGAAGGATGAGCGGATTGTCGTCTATGACCTCGGCGGAGGGACGTTTGATGTCTCAATCCTCGAGATTGGGGAGGGGGTGTTTGAGGTCAAGTCCACCAATGGGAATACCTACCTCGGTGGAGATGACTTTGATTTACGGATCATCGACTGGATGGCGGATGAGTTTAAAAAGGATCAGGGTATTGACCTGAGGAAGGATAAGATGGCCCTTCAGAGGCTCAAAGAGGCGGCAGAGAAGGCCAAGATTGAACTGTCCTCCTCCATGGAGACCGATATCAATCTCCCCTTCATTACTGCCGATGCATCCGGGCCAAAGCACATGACCATGAAGCTGACAAGGGCCAAATTAGAGCAACTGACCGACGACCTGATCAACAACTCTGTAGAACCATGCCGCCGTGCCTTATCCGATGCGGGGGTCGGCACCAATCAGATCGATGAGGTGGTCCTGGTAGGCGGCCAGACGAGGATGCCCAAGGTGCAGAAGATCGTCCGTGACTTCTTTGGAAAAGAGCCGCATAAGGGTGTAAACCCTGATGAGGTGGTGGCTGTTGGTGCGGCCATTCAGGCAGGGGTCTTAAAGGGCGAGGTCAAAGATGTCCTCCTCTTGGATGTGACCCCGCTATCCCTGGGCATCGAGACCTTAGGCGGGGTCTTTACAAAGCTCATCGAGAGGAATACCACGATCCCCACACGAAAGAGTCAGATATTTTCCACGGCTTCAGACAGTCAGACGGCCGTTACCATCAAGGTCCATCAGGGGGAGAGGGAGATGGCGGCAGACAATAAACTGCTTGGCATGTTTGAGCTTGTAGGGATTCCGCTTGCCCCAAGGGGGATTCCACAGATAGAGGTCACTTTTGATATAGATGCGAACGGGATTGCCCATGTCTCTGCAAAGGATAAGGCTACAGGCAAAGAACAATCGATCAGGATTACGGCATCCAGCGGGCTTACAGAGGCAGAGATAAAGCAGATGGTCAAGGATGCAGAATCCCATGGCGAGGAGGACAAGAGAAAAAAGCAGCTTGCCGAGGCAAGGAACGAGGCGGACAACATGGTCTATTCCGTTGAGAAATCACTCAGGGAGTTTGGAGACAAGGTGCCCGAAGATGAAAGGTCTAAGATCCAGGCAGCGATAGACGGGACGAAGAAGGCCATGGAATCTGATAATGCCGATACGATCAAGAGCGCGGTCCAGGAGTTGAGTACGGTCTCCCACAAACTCGCGGAAGAGATGTACAAAAAAGCGAGCGCCCAGGCCGGTGAAGGCGGCCAGGGTGAAGGCTCTGCCGCAGGGGGGGAGGAAGAGGGGCCAAAGCCAAAGCCAAAGCCAAAGCCAAAGCCAAAGGAAGATGTCGTTGATGCGGATTTTGAAGAGGTGGATAAGGATAAGAAGTAAGAAGGCAGAAGTCAGAAGCAAGAAGTAAGAAGTAAGAAGTTGTCAGGAGATGGTGAGATTGGCTGATAAGAGAGATTATTATGAGACATTAGGCATTGGACGGGATGCTACAGATGAGGATATAAAGAAGGCCTACCGTAAATCAGCCCTTCGCTATCATCCGGACAAGAATCCCGGGGACAAAGAGGCTGAGGAGAAATTCAAGAAGGTCAATGAGGCGTATGAGATATTGAGCGACCCGGAAAAGCGGAGGAGGTATGACCTCTTCGGGCATGGGATGGGGGCCAATGGCGGGTTTGAGGGCTTTGGTGGTTTTGGCGCCGGGGGTTTTGGGGATGTATTCGAGGATATCTTTGAAGACTTCTTTGGGGCCGGGACAAAACGCAAGAGACGGGCAGAGAGGGGTGCAGACCTCAGATATAACCTGGAGATCTCCTTTGAAGAGGCCGCCTTCGGCATAGAGACCAAGATCAATATACCCCGGATGGACACCTGCTCTGCCTGTAACGGCACCGGGGCAAAATCCTCCACAAAGCTTTCCATCTGTTCCACCTGCAAGGGGAATGGTCAGATCAGGTTTCAGCAGGGTTTTTTTACACTGAGCAGGACCTGTACACACTGCAACGGGGAAGGGCGCATCATTTCTGATCCCTGCGATAAGTGTCACGGGAGGAAGAGGACCCGGCGGGAGCGCACCCTGTCCTTAAAGGTTCCGCCTGGCGTGGAGACCGGGTCCAGACTCAAACTTGCTGAGGAGGGGGAGGCGGGCATTAACGGAGGGCCGCATGGAGACCTGTATGTGGTAATTACTGTAAGAGATCATCCATTCTTTGTAAGAGAGGGGAATGATGTCCTCTGTGATGTCCCTGTAAGCTTTGTGAAGGCCGCCCTTGGCGGAAAGATTGAGGTCCCAACCCTTACTGGTAAGATGTCCCTGAATGTTCCGCCCGGGACTCAGCCTGGAAAGATGTTGCGCATCAAAGGGAAGGGGATTGCTGATGTAAGAGGCTATGGGATAGGGGACGAGGTTGTTAAGATTATGGTTGAAATCCCGAAAAAACTCACCCCGAAGCAGAAGGAACTCTTAGAAGAGTATGCCAAGACCTTTGGAGAAGAGGTCGATGCCGGAAACAGCGGTTTTTTTGATAAGGTCAAGAACATGTTCGAGTGATAAACCTCTTTTCCCCCGTGCCCAATTTTTTCATTAAAAAGGTCCAGATAAAAGATCATCACATCGAGATCAGAGGTGAGCTGTTAAGGCACCTTCGTGACTCATTGCGTATACAAAGAGGGGAGAGGATCTTCTGTGTGGATGAGGATGCCGGCCGCTACACGGTAGTCGTTACCCATGTCGGGAAGGACCTCCTTACCGGGGATGTAACAGAAGAGGTAAAGAGGGGGGAAGGCCCTGCTGTTTATATCCATATCACCCAGGCCGTTCCAAAGGGGCACAGGTTGGATTTCATCATAGAGAAGGCAACAGAACTCGGGGTCAGCGCCATCACGCCTGTTATTACAGAACGGTCTGTGGTCAGGATTGAAAAGGACCGGGTCGGGGAGAGGTTGAAGAGATGGAGGCGGATTGCCCTTGAGTCGGCCCAGCAGTCAGGCCGATGGGATGTCCCTGAAATCGCCCCTCCTGTTACCCTGCACGAGTTTCTATCTTCATTCAGGAAGGCTGATCTGAACCTCCTGCTATGGGAGGGGGAAAAGAGGGTGACGCTCAAGGGCGTGTTAAAGGGTGCTCACGAGATTAAAAGTGTCATTGTGCTTATAGGCCCTGAGGGTGGATTCTCGGAAAATGAGGTTGGAAAGGCCGTTGAAAAGGGCTTTGTCTCGGTATCGCTCGGTGAACTTATCCTCCGGACAGAGACGGCCCCTATAGCCGCATTGTCTATCCTTCAATATGAATTTCGGGCAAAAATTATCTTGACAGAAGATCCATGATTACAATAAAATATTAAATTCTGACAAAGAAGTCAGAACTTAATGAAGATCAAGACATTCACACTTTTATTTATTCTTATCATCTTTTCAATCTCCCTCTCCTGGGGCGCTGCTTTCAATGAAAAGGCCCCGGATTTTACCCTCAAAGACCTCTCCGGCAAGGCGGTCAACTTGAAAGACTTTGATGGGAAGGTCGTCTTTATCGACTTCTGGGCGAGTTGGTGTACGCCATGCCGGGTGGAACTGCCTGAGATTAGCCGGTTTATCAGTCAATATAAGCCGGATGAGGCGGTTGTCCTGGCGATCTCCATCGACAAAAAACGATCAAACGTCGATGACTTCCTGGGGAATATTCCAACCCTGTCTAAAAATCTGCATATCCTCCTTGACCCTGACTCCAAAGTTGTCTCATCCTACCAGGCAAGGGCAATGCCCACATCTTTTGTGATTGACAAGACAGGGATCATCCGTCACATCCACTTTGGCTATAAAGAGTCAGACCCCAAACTGTGGATTGAGGAATTCAGCGGGCTTCTTAAATGAAAACAATCTTCCGGGTCTCAGTAATCTTTCTCATCGTGGCGATCTTTAGCGGTTGTGCCGCAGTGAAACCGTGGGAGCGGGAGTATCTATCCGACCCCATTATGCAATTGGATGCCAACAAAGAAGAAAAGGCTGTTAAGGAACACTTTCTCGGGACACGCGAAGGGAGCACGGGGAGTTTGGGTGTCAGCGGGGGGGGCTGTGGCTGCAACTGACGTGTTGACGCTGAAAAAGGGGGTGGCATTTTTGAGCGCCAGCCTGACACCTGTTTTCACCGGGATGGTGTTGTTATTCACGATCTTTTCAATGCCTGCGGCAGCGGAGAATTATGCCACCGATCAGTTCTATATCCATAGTTTCGATAACAATGTGACCGTCTATACGAATGTCTTTTCTCTCAACAAGGACCTCAATCTTGAGACCTCTGTAAATTTTAAGTATACGGTGGACCTCATCAATCCAAGTCTCTTTGAGGGTGGGGGAGGGGGAGGGACGGAGGCGGGACGCCTGGCCATAGATAAGGTAGTAGCCAAGGTAGCCGCCATCTCAAGCGCATCCACGGCAGCCTCAGGCTCCGGGAGCAGTTCCGGCGGGGACACGAGGAACGAACTGACTGCCGGTATCTCTCACAACTTTGGCAATCTCATTACAGTGGATGCCTACTACGATTACAGTAGTGAGTCTGACTATACCTCCCAAACGCCGGCGATTACATTCAAGAAGGAACTTTTTGAAAAGAATACCACCCTCACCGCCGGATACTCTAGGAATATGGATAGGGTCGACGGCCAGTTCATGGGGGGTGCGCAGGACAGGAACACGAACAACTTCTATGCCGGGATTACCCAGCTATTTTCCCCTGTGACGATCGGCCAGATAGGCTATTCCCGGAATCAGTCAACCGGATTTCAGTCCGAAGGGGTGAGGCTTGTCCCTGTCGATGGCGCGTTGGCGAGTTCATGCACTGCCGAGTCAGTGACCTGCGTGGATGAGGTGTTCCCGGATTCGAGGACCAGATATGCCTACCTTGCCGGAGTCAGCCACTATTTTATTGAGGGGTTAAACGGCCTCCTTGACCGGTCTTCAATCAAGTTGAACCTCAGGTACTATCATGATGACTGGGATATCACCTCTTATACCGGTGAGGTGGAGTACAACAAATATCTTTCAGAGGAGCTTTTCTTCCGCTTTAGCTACAGATATTATACGCAGTCGAAGGCCTTCTTTATCAAAGATGCCTATCTGTCTTCCGACCTGTATAAATCATCCTCTCCCCAGCTATTTAAATTGGATTCAAATCTGGCGGGATTTAAGCTGACCTATCTTTTTAAAGATTCTCCTGCCATTGATGATTTCTTTGGACTCCAGCTTCATTCTCTCGAAGGGAAGTATGAGTACTATACGGAGTCGATCGGGGTTACTGCCCACAGCGTGATGGCCGGCGTGAAGTTCCTCTTCTGAAATTCCAGGGACATCTATTCAGTAAAGGGGACAGATTTATCCCCCCCTTTTCTTTTCTAAAACAGGTAAGAAATGTTATAGTAAAATATAAACTTGGAGGGGGGCTCGATGTATAAATATGAAATTATAATTTATTGGAGCAGGGAAGATAAGGCTTTTATAGCAGAGGTTCCTGAACTTCCGGGTTGCTTAGCTCATGGAGAAGCGCCGGAAACGGCATTAAAAAATGCTAAAGAAGCAATTCAGTTATGGATTGAAACAGCTAAGGAGTTCGGAGATCCTGTACCAGAACCTAAGGAGGAGAGATTAATCTTTGCATAGAAAAAGAAAAAAAGTCAGGGGTCAGGTCTTTACTTTTGACATTTTTTACGGGACGACTGTTAGTATATGCAATAGTCAATGAGATGACTGATTATTCGTGCATGCAGAAGCCGGTAGATAAAGGTCAAAAGTAAAGACCTGACCCTAATACCTTAAGAGGGCAAACGCGACAAAACCGACGGCAAGCCGCCGGGACGGTGTGGGTGGCACGGCGAAATTCCGGACTACCCATCGCGCCGTGAGAATGATCACGACGAACATGATGGGTGTTTCCATCAGTTCAGCAGTCTTCTCACCGAAACGGGGGACTGCCCATAGTACGCGAATGGACCCCAGAACGAAGCCGGCTCCAAAGGTGAGAGCAAAGTAAAGTGCGCCAGATTTCAGAATCTGCATGAGTTTTAATTCCGGGGACATCATAAAGAAAAAAGGGGACAGATTTATTTTCCCCCTTTGGGAAAATAAACTGTCCCCTTTAGGTTCTCCTGTATTGCCGATCGCGGGCGAAACCCCGGGGAATTGGTATTCGTCCAGTAATCGTCTCTTCTTGCCCATCCGGAAATCATACAGTTTTTCTCAGTCATAGAAAAGCCCTTTTCCCCTTATCTGAAGCCATGCTATGCTGCGCTATGCTCATTAATTTACCCACACTCTTACGCGAAGACCCAATATATATATCTACATGTCTGGCAAATTCTCTAAAATCGTTCAGCCTGGTGTGTAACACATTATATACTTGTTTCAGATCCACAGTAGCGTATTCATGAACCAGGATATTTCTGAATCCTGCCATCCCCCTGATACTCTCTACGAACATATTCTTCCAACTCTCCGAGTTTTTTCCTGATAACATTTGTGTCCATCATATTTTCCCGTATGAACCGTTTCTTAAACGTATGGATAAGTATTTCTGCTGTACCTCTAAGAGCTTCTTTACATCATTGTATCTTGTGAGTGTTCTTACCTGAAAATCAACCCGTTTAACCTCAGACCTTGAGAAAATTAGTCTGCCATAGCGAATTACCTGAAATCTCAGAAATGGTGATGCATCGTTTAGCACAACAAGGTCCACGCTGTTTGTATGGAGACCCTTCATAAGATCAGTAATAACTTCAGAACGGTAACCATACGGGTATTTCGCAGATACGTCAGGGGTAGAATCAAGCAGTATGGCGATATCTACGTCGCTATGAGGATAGGAAGTGCCTTTTGCAAGAGAGCCGAACAGATAAGCCAGAATAATTTCCTGACGGTGAAGGAGGGTAGATTTTATCTGCTCTATAAGTGCATCGATGTCTTCTATCTTCAGCATATTTCTATCAAATCTAATATCAACTTTACCCATTTTATACGTATTCTATTACATAGATAGATATCATACTACGGAGGTAGTATGCAACTAAATTCCAGGGACACCATACTTAATTGTCCATACGTAGGCAAGAATTAGATATGTCCCCGGAATTCGAATTCATAATTTGTCAGCGACTCTAAACTATCCTTATGGCAAGTCCAGTGATCGCTCCGCCTAAGATGAGCCAGGTTGAATTGACTCTGAACAGGAAGAGAAGGATGATGCTTACCAGCGAGATTCCGATTGTCAGCGGATCTACAAGGGAGGACCCTCCCAACTGCCATGTTACCGCCGCCATCAGGCCGAGCGAGGCGATATTGACTCCGTCGAGCAGAGAGGCGGCCCATGGTGAGCTCCGGAGCCTGGGGATGAGGAGATTGCTGATGGCCACGAATATAAACGAGGGAAGGAAGATGCCCACGGTCGCAAGTACGGCGCCGGGGAGGCCGCCGAGGACGTAGCCGATAAAGGTGGCGGTGGTGAACACCGGTCCCGGGGTTATCTGCCCCACGGCGATGGCGTCGACCAGTTGCTGGTCTGTGAGCCAGCCCAGCCGTGTCACAAAATCGGCACGGAGGAAGGCCAGCAGCACATAACCACTCCCGTAGAGGACAGCGCCGATCTTCAGGAAAATCAGAAACAGGTGGGAAAACCGGAAGGGGCCTGCCGGGCCTGCAGGAACCGGAAGCGCGGACAGGGTCCCGATGGGGAGGATAAGCGCGGACAGGCCGCTTCTTCTCAGGCGATGGATATTTTCTGCAACGATCACCACCAGTCCACCCGCAAAGAGGAGCAGGATCTCGTTGACCCCCAGAAAGTAGAGGATAAGGACAGCGAACCCCACCATTGCTGTCAGCGGTCCTTTGACCGCCTTTTGACCCAACCCCCACAGGGCCTGGACAATGATGGCGATGACTACGGGTTTGACCCCATAGAGGAGCCAGCCTGCCTCGGGTGTAGAGCCGAAGCGTACATACCCCCACGCTAAGGCCATGACCATCAGCATGGCCGGTATGATAAAGCATGCGCCGCCGACAATCAGTCCCGGCCACCCTGCACGCACAAAGCCGAGGTGGATTGCCATTTCCGTGGAATTGGGGCCCGGGATCAGGTTGGTGGCGCCGAGGAGGTCCAGGAAGTGCCGGTCATCCACCCATTTCCGGCGTTTGACCACCTCGTCACGCATCATGGCGATGTGGGCCGCAGGGCCGCCGAAGGCCGTCAGGCCAAGCTTGAGAAAGAGCGCCGCCACCTCGCGCAGTTTTAATTCCGGGGACACCATACTTAATGACCTGCTCTCCTATCCTGCCGGATAGAATAAGATCAGATGGGCCTGCGGCCCTGCCGTTAAATGTGCAACAAGTATCTTTATCCCGATAGCAATCAGGATGAGACCGCCGATGATCTCGATCTTGCTCTCAAAAAAGTGTCCGAATCTGTCTCCGACGTAGACGCCTGTAAAGGAGAGGAGAAAGGTGATGACCCCGATGATGATGGCCGGGGTTACGATAAAGACCTTCAGAAATGAGAGGGAAAGCCCAACGGCGAGGGCGTCAATGCTGGTGGCGATTGACAGCATGAGCACGACATAGACATTCAGGGGATTGCCGGCCTCTTTGTCTGACTTCATCCGGGTTGATTCATAGATCATCTTAAGACCGATGATACTCAGGAGCCCAAAGGCGATCCAATGGTAAATATCCGAGATAAGATCTCTCAGGCTGACCCCTGCGGCCCACCCCACAACCGGCATGACGGCCTGGAACAGGCCAAAAGAGGCGGCAAGCGTGAGGGCGTGATTGATCCTGAGGTCTTTGATCTTTGATCCGCTGGTCACAGAGACGGCAAACGCGTCCATGGCCAGTCCGAATGCAATCAGGATCAGGGTCATCGTGTTCATGGCCGTTCAGCTTAACATCTATGCTCTAAGGGATGCAAGGTCTTTGGTTTCGGGAGGCATTTGCAGATAGCGAAAGCCTGCTTGGAACTCTAAAAAGAGGAGTGGGCTGCATGGTGTGCGTGGTGTTCGTGTCCCCCGCACCCTACGTCTTCACCTCCCAGCTCGATGTTGCTGACAGAACCTTCGACATTGCCTGCCCATGCAGGGGGCGCGCTGATGTAGGATTTGAACTCTCCGGAGTTCTGCATCTGTTTCGCCACATCGGCTGAGGTGCAGCCTGTCATCAGAAGCGGATATACCTTTGCCTCATGGACCACCTTCCCTGCGGCATCCTTGAACGTTATTGTCAGCTCCACCTTGGAAAGCATCTCGCCGCCGCTGTTTTCAATCTTTCCCTCGATCATGACGAGGTCGTCACCCAGTCTGGGATCTGCCTTTGAGACATTCAGGGAGACGATCTTCACAGAGGCCTTATACGATTCTGCGGCCATGGTCTGGTGATGGAGGTCTAACGCGATGTCAAAGGGCCTGAATCTGCTGATCTTCCATCCGTCAGACTCCTTTGAGAGCTCCATGCTGAAGACCCTCTCTGCAGTGGCGCCCTTCTTAAGGATTTCCTTGATCTGTTTGTCCGTGACCCTGTTGTTTAAAAAGGCCGCAGAGTCCTCTGTGGACATCTTTGAAAAATCAGGGATGGTGATGGCAGCGTCTACCTTTGTTGTCTTTGCATCTCCGTTGGTCTTAGTAATTCTGTAGGACAAAAGAACAGGAAAGTCCCCTTTGCCGGCCTGTGACAGGAAGAAATCTTTGGGGAGTTGAGTCTTCAAATTTGATGAGGCTAAGGCATAAAGGCCTTCGTAGTTGTTTGACTTCCAGAACTCCAGGGCATCCTGGGCCACCTTTGACGGACTGTTGGCGCAACCCGTTAGAAGGGTTAAGACTGCAATAATAGGGAAAAGTAAAAGGAGCGCCATCTTCTTCATCATCATTATCCTCATTCTCATTGGAGATATTTTAGATATCAAAGCTTACAGAAATAAATGGGCATTATTAGTCCATTGTGAATTCCGGAATACCCAGCCAGAAGCCAGTGCCCTTGATACCGTCGAGTTCGGCTTCAAGGATCTGGTAATGAGCCTCTTCCATTTCTGCGAGCCTCAGGTACATCTTTTTTGCCCCAGGGTCTGTCATCAGCCCGGCCTGCTTCAGGTAATATTCATTGGCCTTCCGCTCCTCCCTGAGCGCTGTGGAGAGAGCTTCGATGTCGGTGAGTCCGGATTCCTGATTGCTTTTTGTCCTGGTTTCCTTCAGCTTGGGCACTAACAATTCAATTTCAGACTTGGAGATTTCAGCGCTATACCAGATGTTTCGGCCCGAAATGGAGTCCAATTGTTTCTCGAGTATGGACATATGATTCCACTCGTCGAGCGCTAACGTAAGGAACATGTTCTTTCCCGATACATTCTTTGTCGCCTTTGCGTATTCCATGTATCTTTTCATTGCTTCTTTTTCAACCATGATGGCCTTCTTTAATGCGTGTTCAACTTCCATTTCATCCTCCTATTCCATTTGCTAAACTGTCATGATCCAGCCGGTTATTATATACGGGTAATGATATCATTCATGAATTTCCTTGTAAGATGTCAGAATAGCAGTAAGAGATTTATGTGTCAATGGAGATTTGACCTTGCAACATAAGACCTGGTAGCTATCCTGATCAGGACACTGAATCCCAACAATAAAAAACTACTTTAGTGTGATGACTACTATCTCAGGTGTAGTCCCTGTCCTCATTGGCGGACCCCAGGTACCTACGCCGCTCGTCGTATAGATCGAGAAATCTCCGTCCTTGTGAAGCCCGTACTCATATCCCTGATATATCCGTTTAGCGACATAGGTGAATGGAAAGAGCTGCCCTTGATGTGTATGTCCTGATAACTGAAGATTGATACCAAGTTCCTTTGCCGCGCTAAAATTCAGGTCTGGAGACCAGTAGGTCCTTTTCATCTGTTCTGAGCTGGTCCCGCCGGCCCGCTCTATGCTGGTGGGCGTATGGTAGAGGAGTATGCTCGGCATGCCCCGTACAAAGTTCTTACGGGAGCTTATGATATTCCTGATGTCCCCCTCATTCCCGGGCCTGGGGTAAGAAACTCCTACTATCTGAAGGCCGTCCATCTGAGCGACCTCATCATCCAGGATCTTTATCCTTGTCTGCTTTAGCGTGGACAGGGCCCTTTCTATGCCCATGTAGTTTTCGTGGTTCCCCGTGACATAAAAGATCCTCTCCCTGGTATCGAACTCATCGAGTGGTCCCGTAAAAGTAGTGAGCGCCCCGTCGACGCCGTCAAAGAGGTCCCCTGTTATGAATACCGCTTCAGGGTGGAGCGAATTCACCTTCCTTACGACACTTCTGAAATAACCAGCCCTGTGGATGACGCCCAGGTGCACGTCTGAAAGCTGTACGACTATTTTATTCCTCCACCTCTCGGGGAGGTTTTTGATCTTTACTTCTATATGCGTTATCCTCGGATTGAAGGCGTTCCATATCCCGTAAACAGCGAATAAAAAGGACGCCAGGAAAAGAAAAGACGCCGCATAGGTCATGTTAATCTTAAGGCTGGTCATTTTGACCAAAAGAAAGACAAACCAGCAGAGCGTCATCGCGAATATCAGGTTTATAAGAAGCCCCAAACAGAGCGCGGATAATGCGTAATAGACCTCCGTAAAGAAGTTCTCGTAAAAACGGACGAGTATCAATGAAGTCACGAAACTTACGGAAAGAATAACAAGGGCCGGCGGCAATAAGACTTTTACCCTCGGGCCTACCGGGAAAAAGCGGATGACCGTAAGGTATAAAAGGAAGTGTACAGCAAAAGAGCCGATCAGTATCCTTATAAAAAATGATGAAAGTCTGAAGAACATGGATTTATCTGGCGCTCATGAGGTTGATGCATATTCTACCATATTTTACTTGCTTCTTTTCTGGATAGTTAATAAACTCAGGCAGAATCTTAAATTGGGAGGTGAGTATGCAAGATATAATATTTTCTCCTTGGATAGCATGGAATAAGCGTAACTCCTTAAAGAACAGTGACCCATGGGGGGTCTATTTATTAGCACATTTTGATAATGTGCCTGAGGGATCTGCTGATCCTCAATCAGTAGAAACAATATATATAGGTGAAACAACTAAGGGGTCATTTTCTAAACGATGGAGAGGAAGAAAAAAACTTATTGATATTTCGAAGGATAATCTACACGTTGCTATATTCCCTGTAAGCAATATGGAACTGAAAAAAGAAGTAGAAAATGCTGTAGATGAATTCTTAAAACAACGCTGTAAAAAAAGTGGCAAGGATACTACGATTCGAAAGGTACTGATAAAGAATGAACTAAAAGAAAGAGATATATTAACACAAACATTTATTAAGTATGTTGAGCGAAAGTTAATCTGGGAATATGTAAAGCTCTGGGGTAAAAGACCGGCCCTCAACAAAGAATAAAATGAATATTAATTTGTTATAGTACACTGTATACAAGACCGCTATGGAATGTCTTAAGCTGTGTATGGTATATAGGAAAAGTGTTTTAAAGTTCTTCAACGCTTTTTTCTCCTTCTATCTGAATCCACAAGTCACCGTTCAGCTCGATAATATCGCCTCCAACTAACACCGTATTTTGATCGAAGCTCTCTATAGCCCGAGGCAATGCATTCACATCTCTGGCCACCTGCATGATCAGGTAGCAAGGGGCACCTTGCCGCACTAAATCAACGTGTCTTCTCCTCTCATTGCGCGCAGGGCTTCGCTCGTGCTTGTCCCCCTCCATGTATAGAACCTTGACGTAGTTGGAGTTATCATGGACTCGCATCTCGTTTTGCCAGACACATAGAAAAACCGTACCATCATGACGAATTGCCCCCCACGACCACCGAGAATTTACCATTGGTGCACCAAGTATTGTTTTGAAAAACTCAGTCCGTGTCATAACTCACCCCCTAAGTACTGCATATCTTGATCGGCATCATTCTAATTTCGCCCTTTACCTATTAGGTGCAACTGGAGTTTAACAAAAATAGGAAAATTGGGCAACAGATGGGTAAGAAAGAGGAAATTTTTTATTCAAAGGCGAAACTCGATTTATGGAGATCTATTTCTATATGAAATGTGCAACTATTATTTATTATTACAGCTTCACACTTTCAGGAAGAAGTTAACCTTGAGCGACCGCGTCTTCAAGCAACCAGAGATTCAAGGTTTTTCTCTGATTCGCTTCAGCACGGCATTCCAGATTTCTGTCAGTCCCAGGCGCTGGGCCTATCAAGAAATCGGTTTTCTGAGGGGTACTGTAGCGGCATGGGTTTTGACTGTCAAAAGAAATTTTGCTGAAGAAACCTGCCGCTGCAGGGATGACGATGAGCGCTAAGGCGGCTGGTTATTTATGGATCGATAGGTCAGTATGACGGCGATCAATGCGGGGATAACGCCTAATCCAATGAAGACGAGGTCCCCCGGCATCCGGAGCCATTCTATGATCCGGACGATCCTCTGACCTGAGAACTCAGGGCCTCTGGCGTGCCAATACCCGTTTTTCAATACATCCAGAAGTTGGAGCACGCCGCCAGGGAAAAGGCTTGTCGCAACCATCAGTGCCAGACCGGCATTTAACCCCCAAAAAGAGATCCGCATATACTTCTCCGGACGCCTCCATTGTCCATCTGTTAATACCTGCCGGAGGGCAAAGACCATCAGGGCCATGGCCATCATCCCAAAGACGCCCATCATTGCCGTGTGCCCATGATTCGGTGTCAGAATGGTTCCTGCCTCAAAGTAACTTACAATGGGCAGGTTGATGAGGAATCCAAAGACCCCGGCACCTACGAAATTCCAAAATCCTACGGCCATCAGGAAGTAAAAGGTCCATTTGTGCGGAATGGAAATATTTATCCCGCAGGTATCACACCTGCTCTGGGTCAGTTGAATGAAATCCCAGGCATCCAGTGTCAGGAGGGTCAGGGGCACGACCTCCAGAGCGGAAAATATGGCCGCGAGGAATGGCAAAAGGTGACAGACTTATTTAAGCTGACAGCAATTCAATCTTCGGCAATATCGTTTTAGGTTTCTCAAACTCAACTATCACGACCTTCTTTCCCTTTTTGAGGAGGGAATCAACGGTCTTTTTATTTTCATTATATAATTCTGGGTCGTCTGTGGGCAGTATTACAAGTTCAGCCTC
Source organism: Nitrospirota bacterium (assembly GCA_016214375.1). Classification (GTDB taxonomy): domain Bacteria; phylum Nitrospirota; class 9FT-COMBO-42-15; order HDB-SIOI813; family HDB-SIOI813; genus JACRHF01. The sequence continues at coordinate 18,707 of JACROQ010000063.1, forward strand.
AGAGGGTATATTATCTATCACATCGGGATGATCAAAAGCATATTTCATAAACTCATTCAGCAAGTCGAGGTTCTTTTTGACGATCTCATCTTTTGCTATCATCTCATCTCCTCCTCATAGGCCCTTCTATACCATTTCCAGGATATCTTAAGATCCTGAACTGCAAATGTAAACGCGGTATTAAAATCATTAAAATACAAAGGTTGCTTCTCAATGTTCCCATTGTGATGGATAATATCCTTTGTCTGCAAATATACCACCCCCTTAGGTTTTAATGATATAAGAAGATATTACAAATCAAAGGCAAAAGCAAGATGAGGGGGCTTCCCCACAAAAAATTGACAACGCATGCAGAGTGTTGCTATAGTGGATACGCTGTGGCGAAGGGTCTGATGCGCCGGGTTAATCAGATTCTTCGCTTTGCTCAGAATGACAGGGAACGGGGATTTTCAGGTGAAAAATCAGGAGGCCTGGAGATGCTGAAGGAAGCAGAGAAGATCTGGATGGATGGTCAATTTGTCAACTGGAAAGATGCGAGGGTCCATGTTTTAACCCATACCCTCCATTATGGAGTCGGCGCATTTGAAGGGATCCGATGTTATAAGGCAGGAGATGGTTCTGCGATATTTCGCCTCGACGACCATGTGGAACGGCTTTTTACCTCAGCCCATATCATGAGTATCGAGATCCCCTATACAAGGGACGAGATTAAAGAGGCCATAAAAGAGACGGTAAGGATTAACAGACTCGATGCGTGTTACATTCGCCCGATTGTCTATGTTGGATATGGGTCCATGGGGCTTTATGTTGAAGACAACCCGATCAATGTAGCGATTGCCGCATGGACATGGGGTTCCTATCTTGGAGATGAGGGGCTTAAAAAAGGGATCAGGGTAAAGATCTCCTCGTTTACCAGGCATCATGTCAATATCTCCATGACAAGGGCCAAGGTGCCTGGATATTATGTAAACTCCATCCTTGCCAAGAAGGAGGTTAAGGCTGCCGGCTATGATGAGGCGGTACTCCTTGACCCTGATGGATATGTCGCAGAGGGGAGTGGTGAGAATATATTTATTGTGCGTAAAGGTATCATGAAGACGACACCTCTCACCTCAATACTCGCGGGGATCACCAGGGAGTCTATTATCCACCTTGCCAGAGAGATGGGGATGACCGTTGTGGAGGAGAGATTCACACGGGATGATCTCTATATAGCGGATGAGGCCTTTTTAACAGGGACTGCGGCTGAGCTCACCCCTATAAGGGAGGTAGATAACCGGGTCATCGGGACTGGAAAACCAGGACCCGTTACACAGAGGCTCCAGGATGCCTTCTTTAACATTGTTCAGGGCCGGGAGAAGCGCTATAAAGACTGGCTGACGTACCTGTAAGCTAACTGCCCCTCCGTTTCATAGCCTCCCTTCGTAATACTTTCGGTGGAGGGGGGATGTTTGGTGACCGTCCGCTATCCCACTAAAAAGTCCTGCAAATAGATAGACTCCTATGGTATAATCCCTCCATAGACAGGGGCGGTTTCAAGGACTGCCGGTCTTCTAAGGAGGGGGAGGGATTTTTTTTATGGAGAGGGAGACAAGATATAGGGATTTTAAGGTCCGTTACCGTGAAGAGGGAACGGGAGATACTCTTGTCTTGGTCCATGGTTTTTGTGAGTCGCTGGATATCTGGGATGAGTTTATCAAAATACTCTCCCAGAGATACCATGTGGTTGCCCCTGAACTGTTGGGTCAGGGTAAAAATGAACTTCCTCCCGGGATTCAGGGGGGAGAGGCTGCCGGCGGATACGCTGTGACCATGGAGATGTTTGCAGAAGGGGTCAATGAGGTACTGAAGGCGTGCAGGGTTGAACAGTGTACGATCGTTGGTCACTCCATGGGTGGGTATACGGCCCTTGCCTTTGCAGAACTTTTTCCTGAGAAGGTAAAGGGGCTCTGCCTGTTCCATTCGTCTGCGTTGGCAGATACAGAAGAGAAGAAGGCCGACAGGAATAAGGCGATCGAGGCTGTGAAAAAGGATCAGTCCGCCTTTTTGGCGGGCCTTGTCCCCAGGATGTTTGCTCCCTCCAATGTTGGGAGGATGAAGGGAGAAGTCGAGAGGATTCTCTCGATTGCAAAGAATACCTCCCAAAATGGCCTGATCGCCGCCCTGGCCGGTATGCGTGACCGGATAGACCGCCAGCATGTCTTAGAGCGTATAGATTGTCCTGTCCTGTTTATCATTGGAAAGGATGATCTCATGATCCCGCCCGAGAGGGTGCTATCCCAGATTGTCAAACCAGGGCATTCTGAGGTCCTGATGCTGAACAGGGTAGGGCACATGGGGTTTTATGAGGCGAAGGAGACGACGCTATTTGCAGTAGAGAAATTTATGGAAGAGACGGGAACCGCGTAGCAGGTAGTTGAAAAGCTCTTTTTGTTTGTCATCCTGAGCGAAGCGAAGGATCTGACTCCTGAGGAAGACTAAGTGTTATCAGATCCTTCGGGCATTCGCCCTCAGGATGACATCCTGATCAAACTCAGATCCTCAGGCGCAGTTTGAACGGAGTCAAGGAATGATAGTTTGGGAGACTTTTTCAGCAACCTGATAGTGGCAATAAGGGGAGGAAGAGCAAGTGACTAAGGTGAGCAAAGAGATAGGGAGACGGGGTTATCTGATTGGGATCATGATTACCTTCGGGTTGTCAGGATTCTTATCAGGCTGTTCAGTACAAGGAGACAGTGAACCCCTGGTGACCTTGTCGCCTGAGTCAGCAGTGGTCACCCTCGGGACGACAAAGCAATTCGCTTTGGCCACAGGAGGGACTGCCGCGACATGGAGTGTCAATAATGTGGCAGGCGGGGACAGCAGCGTTGGAACGATCGGCTCGGATGGCCTGTATACCGCGCCGCCGCTTAGCGCAATTGATACCACTGAAGTCCCCCCGGAGAATGTTACGATCAAGGGGACAGATGCCTCGGGCTCTTCCGGAAGCGCCATCGCCTTTCTGACTACCTTTAAGGCCAACAAGAGGCTTACCCAGTATACTACGGGGGCCTTTATTAGGGCCGACACCTATTCTGCCGGCCAGAAGGGGATTGCGGTATACAAAGATGGGAGCGGGATTACCAATGTATATGCTGTATGGTCTGATGATTCTGAGGGAGTATCCCGGATATGGTTTGCTCGTAGCAGTGATGGCGGCGCCACCTTTGATGCCCCGATAGCTGTGGATGAAGGGACATCTCCAGAGCAGATATCTCCTGCCATTACCGTGGACGGAAGTGGCAATGTGTATGTCGTATGGGAGGACTACAGAGATCTTGGTGATGCAAAGATCTTCATGAAAAAATACGATGCAGCGGGTTTTGGGATTCGTAAAATGGTGAATTCAGATATTGGAGGAATCGTAGATTATGACACGACTCCGTCCATTGCAGTTAATACCCTGGGTGATATCTATGTAGTATGGGAGCACAGGGATGATTCTACTGATGAACGTCCTGATATCTATTTTGCAAAGAGCACAAATCAGGGGGTGACCTTTTCCCAGTCAGCTATTGACACAGAAGGGAGACGGCCCTCCATAGCCGTGGATGTTTCAGGCGTTGCCTACACCGTATGGGAAGGTCTTACAGGGTTCCCAGATATAGCGGCGACTCATGTCATGATGAGCAAAATCGAGAGCAGTGGTCCAGAAATCCCACAGCAGGTTGACTCTCTGTCGGCTCCGTACAATGCGAGATATCCCGCTGTGGCGGTAGGTCCTGGCGGAAAGGTTTATGTGGTATGGGAGAGAGCCGTCATAGCTGAGATGGGTTTTACTGGAGAAATAATATCCACATACTATATGGATATCGCAACCGTGAATGCCGCTACCTTAGCGGTCTTGGATACAACTCTCACGTTTCCTGACGACCCGAATGAGGGGTTTTTTGGCGGCAGGGCCTATCCCTCTATAGCTGTTGATAGCACGGATCTCACTAATACGAAGCTCTATGTTGTATGGGATGACTGGCGAAATGGGGCAAAGGACATCTATTTTTCCAAGAGTAGCAACGGTGCAATCTTTACCACAAACCGGATTGTGAATGACAGCACCGGCACCTGGCACGAGAAACCGAGTATCGCAGTGTCCGAAGGAAAGGCGTTCGTGATATGGACAGACTACCGGAATACATCCACGGTCACTACTATAAGCCCCAATGACGTCTTTTTTGCGCGGGAAGAGTGAAGTGTTGTCTCACAAGGGAAAATGAAAATGTCACCCTGAGCCGAAGGCGAAGGGTCTGATTCCTAAGGACATCAATGGGGAAGCAGATCCTTCAGGCTTCGCCCTCAGGATGACACTTCGTGTCAGATTCTTTGCTCTGCTCAGAATGACAGGTAACGAAGATTTTCAGGTGAAAGGAGTAACAGATATGTCGCCCATAGATCCAAAACAATACATCAACCAGCAACGGCAGGATTGGAACCGGGTGGCCCCGGCATGGGAGAAGTGGGATCACCAGCTCGACCAGAACCTGTCCTTTATCAGCCACCGGCTGATCGGGGATGCACGGCTGAGTGCAGGGCAGAGGGTCCTGGACCTGGGCTGCGGCACAGGGTATCCTGCAATCCTTGCCGCCCAGGCAGTAGGCGGTCATGGGAGGGTCATTGCCATTGACCTGTCCGACGGGATGCTGGCGATTGCCAGGCGCAAGGCAGAGGAAGCCGGGCTTTCAAACATCCTGTTTCAGTCAGAGGATGCGACGACACTCCCGTTTGATTCAGACTCATTCGATGCGGTCATCAGCCGTTTCTGCCTCATGTTTCTGCCTGAGATCCCAAGGGCTGTAGCTGAGGTTGCCCGGGTACTGAAATCCGGGGGATATATTGCGGCAGCGGTCTGGTCCACGCCGGACAAGAACCCATTTCTGCGGATCCCGATCGATATCATCAAGAGATTTATAGAGGTGCCGGCGCCAGCCCCTGATCAGCCCGGTATCTTCCGGCTGGCTAAGCCGAAGGACCTCTTAGGAATTATGGAGGGCGCAGGGCTCCATGGGATTGCGGATGAAGAGGTGGCCGGAGAGTCCCTCTTTGAGACCGCGGAGGAGTATCTCGCCAACATCAAAGAATTAGCGGCCCCGC
>JACROQ010000042.1 GCA_016214375.1 Nitrospirota bacterium
CTCGGCGGCATCAAGTAGATTTGATCCCGATCGTATTCCTTGAAATTGTAGGCCATCTCCCTCCTCCTTACCCGTGATGACCCATACTATCAGCTCCTTATTCTATTGCAAGGGATTTGCGCAACAGACTCTACAGTAAGGGTTAAATGAGCGCAATAATACTTAGGATAATTATGCTTAACATAATTGACCAGCTTCTTGATAGAATTTAGAAAATTTCCATACCTGCCGGCAGGCATATAAGATAACTTACCTGTAACCTTGTGTCTGAATACACGATTCCTTAACCCCATAACATAACCTCCCCTCAAGTGTCCGCCGGCGTGTCCATTACACACCTATTTAAGCAAACATCCCTGAATGCTAATAAACTTCCTCAAATCGTTTTGTCAGAAAATACCAGAGGTTAGAATTGTCTTGATAGATAAGGTCTTGACAGGGATTGCTGCTTTTGTCACTCTTAATCAGCGGGTCGGAGGTTCGATCCCTCCACGGCTCACCAGGATTTTCAAGGGGGCATCAAGGGGGTCAGGTCTTGAATCTTGACATTCGTACAATGTCAAGATTCAAGACCTGACCCCCTTTACGGCACTTTACAGCGGCCAGAAGATCGGTATGAAGATCAGGGCGATGAGGAACACCACCAGTGTCAGTGGCAACCCTACCCGTATGAAGTCACTAAAGCGGTATCTGCCGGGACCATAGACAAGCACAGAGGCCGGTTCAAGCGGGGTGATGAATGAGCAGGAGGCGGCAATAGCCACGTCCATGGCAAAGGTCTTTGGGTTTACGCCGAGCTGGAGGGCGGTGTGTATGGCAATGGGTAATACCAGCAGGGCCGCGGCCACATTGGACATCGGCTGGGTCAGGAGCACGGTTAAAACGAAAAAGGAACCCAGGAGGGTATAGATGCCGTAGGAGGCCGTTATTTTTATGAGGAGGTCGGCGAGGAATTGTGCCGTCCCTGACTGCTCTACCGCAATCCCGAGGGATATCATTCCACCGATAAGGACCAGGAGATGCATATTCACCGCCTGGTATATTTCATCTGCGTAGAGACATTTACTGAGAACCATCAATACCGCTCCCACGAGGAAGGATACCGATATCGGCACCAAACCGATGCCGCCGGCTATGATGGCCGCAATAAAGATGGCGGTTGCCACACCCGCCTTTTTCGTGCGGAACTGCTCTGGGGTCACATCGCCTATGACGATCAGCTTTAAGATATCTTTCAACGCCTCAATGCGCTCTCTCTCCCCTTGAAGCAAGAGGACATCCCCCACGCGAAGGAGGATTCTTCCCACCTTCTCCCGCAGGCAGATCCCTTGCCGGTAGATGGCAATTACAGAGAGGCTATAGGTGTGTCTGAAATTGACCTCCTTCAGGGTCTTCCACTCTAAGAGCGAGTCTGCGGCAATGACCGCCTCAACCATGCGGAGATTTCCTGGTTCTAAATCCTCTTCGCTGTGTTTGAGGCCGGATTTTAGCTCTACCCCTTTTATTTGCCCTGCCTTCGCAAGGTTCTCAATGCTTCCCATGACAAGCAATGAATCTCCGCTCTCAATCGTATAGTGTTCTCCCGGGATGTAGATGTTTTTGCCGGCCCGATATATCCCTACGATCGTAAGATCAGGTCCTCCCCCGAAGGCGCCTTCGGATATCCTCATCCCCACGAGCGGGGAGGCGGGCATCACCTTTAACTCCGATAGATATTCCCTGATCCCATACTCTTCCATCATAGCCTCTTTTTCCCGGTCAGGGAGGAGCATCGGGCCAAAGATAATAAAGAACAACAGTCCGCTAACGAAAATCAATAACCCTATGGGGGTAAATTCAAATAATGAAAAGGGGGCTATCTTGTATGTCTTCAGGGCCTCTGATACGGCCACATTGGTAGATGTCCCTATCAGGGTACACATGCCTCCAAGCATCGAGCCGAATGCCAGGGGCATCAGGAGTCTGGATGGGTTGATCTTGGCCATCTTGGCCACACTGACCGCTGCCGGAAGGAGTATGGCCGTTGCGGCCACATTATTAATGAATGAAGAGATCAAACCCACAGTGATCAGGAACATAAACATGAGTCGTGTGGGGTGTGTCCCTGCCTTCTTCAGGATGTAGTGTGCGATCCTGTCTGCGACACCCGCCTTGATCAGGGCGGTAGTCATGATAAGGACACTGGCTATCATGACCAGTGCGGTGTTACTAAATCCAATGAATGCATTCTCCGGTGACAGGATGCGGAAAAAGATTAGTGCAAGGACTACCAAAATAGATACGAGGTCTACAGAGAGTATCTCGATAGAAAAGAGGACAACCGCAGCAATTATAATGATGAGGGTTATGAGGATGTTGGTATCCGGCATGCCAGGCATTATACTTGACAACCCCCGCTATATTCAAGTAAATTAGCATGGAAGCTGTAATATGTAATGGACCTTTTTCAACACAATCGCGCGAGAGTGGCGGAACTGGCAGACGCACTGGACTTAGGATCCAGCGGGCAACCATGGGGGTTCAACTCCCCGAAACGGGTATTTACCATAGAGGTTCCCTCTGATGTGGTCTCAAAGGAATTTTTTGAGGCCTATGATAACCTGAGAAAGCGGGTGAAGGTCCCGGGCTTCAGGCCCGGAAAGGCTCCTCTCACCCTTCTGGAGCGTCGATACGCCAAGGATGTGGAGGCGGATTTAATAAAACGGCTTATCCCGGATTACTATCTGAAGGCGGTCAAGGAAAGCGGGGTGGTCCCTGTCGATATGCCGGAGATAGACCATGTAGATCTGCGAAGAGACGGACCCTTGAAATTTACCGCCACTGTCGAGGTCCAGCCTAAGATAGGGCAGGTGGTCTATGAGGGGATAGAGTTAAAAAAGGAAGAGGTGACTGTTACTGAGAAAGATATAGAGGATAGGATTGAGGAGTTAAGAAACTTCCATGCCCAGTTGGAGGTGGCCGGGGAGGGACATGCCATAGAGGAAGGTGATTATGTTCAAGTGGATTATACCGGGCTCAGGGATGGTAAGCCTGTGAAAGGGGTTGAGCGAAAAGGGGTGGTATTTCAGATAGGGTCATCGGCCATCCCAAACATCGATAAGGGGTTAGTGGGGGCCCGAAAGGGTGAAGAAAGGGAGATAGAGTATTCCGAACAAAACCTCCTCTTAAAGATCAAGGTCGCAGAGATCAAAAAAAAGGCGCTGCCTGAGGTCAACGATGACTTTGCGAAGGGGGTCGGGGGGTATCACTCCCTCATGGAACTCAGGGAAGGGTTGAAGGGGTCCCTCCTGGAGGAGAAGGGCGAGGCACAGAAGGCCCACTATAGGGAAGAGGTTATCAAAAGGCTTATCGAACGGAACCCTGTAGAGGCGCCGCCATCCCTTGTTGAAAGAGAGATGAAGCGATTTTTGGCAAGGACAAAGCGGTTTATGGGGAAAAAGGGGGAGTTTGAACCGGAAGAAGAAAAGTCTTTCAGAGAAAAATATATGCCGCACGCTGAAGAACAGATCAAGGGCTATCTGTTGTTAACGGCGATAGGAAATCATGAGGGAATAAGCGCTGCAGCGGATGATGTGGAAGAGGAGATTAAAAGGATGGCGCAGAAACACGGTCAGGAGGTGTGGCAGGTTAGAAAATCCTTAGAGTCTGTGGATGAAGGCCTGGAAGGGCTGAAGTCCAGGATTGTAGAGGATAAGGTGATTAAATGGATCATGGACAAGGTTAAATGGGTCTAACGGGAAGGAGTTATTAATAATATGCTGATACCAATGGTAGTAGAACAGACAAGCAGGGGTGAGCGGGCCTATGATATATACTCCCGTCTCCTGAAGGACAGGATCATATTCGTCGGGGCCCCGATCGACGATAATTTTTCAAACCTCATCATTGCCCAGCTCCTCTTCCTGGAGGCAGAGGATCCGGATAAAGATATCCATTTATATATCAACTCCCCCGGAGGCGTTGTCACCTCAGGTCTTGCCGTCTACGATACCATGCAATATATAAGACCGGATATCTCTACGATCTGCATCGGGCAGGCATCCAGTATGGGCGCCCTTCTCCTTGCGGCAGGGGCAAAGGGTAAACGGTTTGCGCTCCCCAACGTGCGGGTCATGATACACCAGCCTATGGGAGGATTCCAGGGTCAGGCTACGGACATCGAGATACACGCCAGGGAAATCTTAAAGATGAAAGGGTCCCTTAACCAGATACTGGCAAATCATACCGGTCAACCGATTGAGCGCATCAGACAGGATACGGAGCGGGACTTTTTTATGTCTGGCGAAGAGGCCAAAAAATATGGTATAATTGATGACGTGTTAAAGGAGAGGGCCCCTAAAAAGGCCTAAAAAGGATCAACATTTTATGGCGAATCAGAATAAGGGAAAAGAAGGTGAAGTGAAGTGCTCTTTCTGCGGAAAGAGCAGGACCGAGGTCAAAAGGCTGATTGCAGGTCCTACCGTCTATATATGTAATGAGTGCGTGGACCTCTGTAATGACATCATTGCTGAGGAGTGGGAAGAGGATAAGGGGCCGGGCACTGTAAAACTACCGAAGCCTTCTGAAATCAAGGTCACACTGGATAATTATGTAATCGGACAGGACCGTGCCAAAAAGACCTTGGCGGTCGCGGTGCATAATCACTATAAACGGCTCTTCTCGGACATCAAGATCATGGATGATATCGAGCTCCAGAAGGGAAACATCCTCCTGATCGGGCCTTCCGGGACCGGCAAGACACTCCTTGCCCAGACTCTTGCCAGGATATTGGACGTACCATTCACCATAGCCGATGCAACGACCCTGACAGAGGCGGGTTACGTGGGAGAAGATGTCGAGAATATTATATTGAAGCTGTTGCAGGCAGCAGATTATGATGTGGAAAAGGCGGAACGCGGCATTGTCTATATTGACGAGATAGACAAGATCAGCCGAAAGAGCGAGAACCCCTCGATCACACGGGATGTTTCCGGTGAAGGTGTCCAGCAGGCGTTGCTCAAAATCATCGAAGGGACGGTCGCCAGTGTACCCCCGCAAGGTGGGCGCAAACATCCACACCAGGAATTTGTCCAGATTGATACCACAAACATTCTGTTTATCTGTGGCGGCACATTCGTCGGTCTTGAGAATACCATCAAAAACAGGCTTGGCAAATCGACTATGGGATTTGGCGCTGATATCAAGAGTAAGGAGGAAATACGGATAGGGGAAGTGCTGAGCCATGTACAGACAGCGGATCTCCTGAAATTTGGACTTATCCCGGAGTTTATTGGCCGCCTGCCTATCGTGGCCACGCTTTATGATCTCGACCATGAGGCCTTAGTTAGGGTTTTAACCGAGCCTCGAAATGCGATTGTGAGACAGTACCAGAAATTATTTGCACTTGAGAAGGTAACCCTGCGGTTTACGGATAGCGCCGTCAATGCGATAGCCAAAAAGGCCCTCTCCCTTAAGACAGGGGCGCGGGGGTTGCGGGCTATCCTGGAAGAGGTTATGCTCGAGCTTATGTATGATATACCGTCACAACAGAATGTCAAAGAGTGTATTATCAACGAAGATGTCATCATCGGGCATTCAAAGCCCATTCTGATCTACATAAACGAGCAAGAGGCAAAGTCTGCATAGGACCCCTCTTCCAGCCTCAACGGATATCTATTGACGGCTTTGTAAAAAGTCCATCTGCGGCGTTGCGCTGCATCCTTCGTCATTGCGGCGTAGCTACAAGTACGCCTCATTCCTCAGGATTTGCGCGCCTTGCATATGAAGCTTTTTACAAAGCGGTCCGCTGTCGAGACTTTTTACGAGACTGTCTCTATTTAGTTCATACTAAAAAATGATCCCTCTCATCCCCGTAAAAAAGATCATGAGCAGGCAGATTGCGGCCATAGATGCCGGTGCGCCTATTGTCGCTGCGGCCAAAACCATGAAAGAACTCAAAACCGGAAGCCTTTTAGTCAAGCGGAGTGAGGACCTGGTTGGTATTGTCACCGACGTGGATATGACCAGAAAGGTTTTGGCAGAGGGTGTTGATCAGCACAAAACACCGGTTGAACAGGTCATGAGTTCCCCCTTCTATACCATTGATGCAGAGGACTCCGTGGCAAAGGCCAATGGATTGATGACCCAGTATAATGTGCGCCACCTCGTAGTCACAGAAAACGGCATCCCGGCAGGGGTTATATCCGCAAGAGACATCCTGGAACCAATGTACGAAGAGGAGGGGGGGATCCCATTCTGGCCCAACCATGCCCTGAAGGAGATCGCGGCCGCATTTCTCATCATTGGACTGCTTGCAACCCTCACCCTGTTGTCTCCGGCACCCATGCATCCAAAGGCGGATATTCTCACTACCCCGGAGCACATCAAGCCGGAGTGGTTCTTTCTGGCGGCATATCAGATCCTAAAGAGCGCGGAGATCTTAAGATTCCTGGGGGCCTGGGCCCCTAAGGTGATAGGGATACTCCTTGAGATCTTGTTTGTCATACTCCTGTTTGCAGTCCCCTTCATTGATAAAAACCCGGATAGGGCCTATAGAAAACGGCCCATAGCCATCGGAATAGGTATACTTTTTTTGCTTCTCTTTGTCCTGTTTACGGTCTGGGGGCATATATCCTAAACCATGATTGACGGCTTCGTAAAAAGTCCATCTGCGGCGTTGCGCTGCATCCTTCGTCTTTGCGGCGTACCTAAAAAGTACGCCTCATTCCTCAGGATTTGCGCGCCTTGCATATGGACTTTTTACGAAGCCGTCCACTGTCGAGACTTTTTACGAGGCTGTCATGATTAACCGACTGCCGTGCCATTCATTAATTCCCTTGCTGTATCTATGGTTCGCCGTTATCCCCCTGATAGCCCTCAACATCAGTCACGCCGAATCCCCCGCAACTGAAACGGATGATCCCGTAGCACTCGGCCAGGAGATCTATAACCTGAAAGGCTGCAGCAGCTGTCATAAGATCGCAGGGGCCGGGGGGGACCTCGGTCCGGACCTCACAAACGAGGGAAATATCGTCTCCCACGATGCCGAGTGGCATAGACGGCACTTCACGGATCCGCCATCCTTAGTCCCAGGGTCAACCATGCCAAAACTGGGCTTAACAGAAAACGAACTGTCCGCCCTCACCGCATTTATGCTCAGCCTGCGGAGCGAGGATCTGCCCAAAGATATCGAAGGAGCGATAAAGATGGCCCATGAGAAGCTTGATGAGGCGAGAAAAGGGATCGATGAGATCAAAAAGAGCGGATTTAATGCAGATCACCTTGAGGTCAAATATGTCCAGGGGTGGACACACCTTGAGACGATCAATAACATGATATACACACATAACCTGGCGTGGGTCTACAAAGAGACCGAGGAGGCCGTCAAAACAGCAAAAGAGATCTTACAGGAGGTCTTATCCTACAATAAAGAACTTGAACACAGGGTGATACAGACTGTTGTCTTAATCATATTAATTGTTATAATGGTAGTCCTTTTATTTATAAAACTTCTGAGGGTATAGAGGATAAAGAGTCCAAGAGAAGGTCTGCGCTATGAAAAAGGTGGAGATATGTGCCCCGGCCGGAAATCTGCCGTCACTCAAGGCTGCTGTAGATAATGGGGCTGATGCCGTATACATGGGGTTTTCAGGGGATACCAACCTGAGGAACTTCCCTGCCCTCAATTTCACCGAAGACGAGGTCCATAAGGCCATCCAATATGCCCACAATAAAGAAAAGAAGGTCTTTATTACTGTCAACTCCTATCCCCAGGAGAAAGAGCTCCCCCTTGCCTACGAGGCCGTAGACAAGGCCTACAGTCTTGGCGCTGATGCAGTCATCGCCTCTGATATGGCGGTCTTATCCTATATTCAGGGAAGATATCCGGAAAAGAGGGTGCACCTCTCGGTTCAGGCAAGCGCCTCCAATGCAGAGACCATAGAATTCTACCGCAGGCACTTCGGGATAAAACGGGTCGTGCTGCCGAGGGTCCTTACCATTGACGAGATACGGGCACTGCGGGCGGAAACCAATGTGGAAATAGAGGTCTTTGCCTTGGGGCTTCTCTGTATTAACAGCGAAGGGCAGTGTTTTCTCTCCTCCTATATCACCAGTGAGTCTATTAACACCTATGGGGCGTGCTCTCACCCTAAATTCATTGACTTTGTTGAAGAGGATGAGGGGGAGTTTAAAATATTATCCAACGGCGTGGTGTTGAATAAATACTCCCCGATGGAGGAGGTGGCATACCCCACGCCGTGTAAGGGGAGATACTATAATAAGGCTACGGGCCAGCTTCATAATGCCATACAGGACCCGGAATCCCTCAATGTCCTTGAGATCCTGCCAGAGATCATCCAGGCAGGGGTGGATTCCATAAAGATTGAAGGGCGACAGCGCAGCAGGACTTATGTGGAACAGGTAGTCCGTGTCTTCCGGGAGGCGGTTGATAACTATTATGAAAGCGGAAGCTGCAGGGTATCCCCCTCTAAGGAACAACATCTTCAGTCCCTGTTCGAAGGCCTTGCACCCACCTATGGATGTTATAAGGGCAAATGAAGGTCACCCTCGGGCCAATCCCATTTTTATGGGAAAAAGAAAGAATCCTCTCGTTCTATAAAGAGATATCAGAGACCCCTGTCTCTACCATCTATCTTGGGGAGGTAATATGCAGCAAACGCTCTGTCCTCGGGATCGATACGATAGAGGCCATTGCCCATATGTTGAGCGATGCGGGGAAGGAGGTCGTGGTATCCACCCTGGGCCTGATCACACACAGGGATGAGTTGAATTTCATAGAGTCCCTCTGCAGGCTCCCCTTGAACATTGAGGTTAACAACATCGGGGTGCTCAATCTGTGTCCTGATAAATCCCGTGTGATAGGCGGTCCCCATCTCGCGATATACAATGCCCCTGCGGCAAAATTTCTTGCCGGTCTCGGCATCCAACGGATCGTTTTTATGCCTGAATTAAGTCAGCAGGCGATAGAATCTCTCTCTCTCTCTGTACCTTCAGTGGAAAAGGAGATCATCGCATTTGGGAATCTCCCTCTTGCCTTCTCCTGGAGGTGCTATACAGCGCGTGCGCTCAATCTATCAAGGACAAATTGTGCCATCGTCTGTAAAAAATATCCTTCGGGGATACCGCTTGAAACGATGGAGGGGATGGCCCTGTTCAATATCAACGGGACCCAGCTTATGAGCGAACAGAAGGTCTGCATGATTGAGCAGATCGATATCTTAAGGACCTTGGGGATAGGGCATCTGCGGATCATCCCGCAGGAGTATCATACATTCGATATTGTGGAAATATTCAATAGGGTACTCACCGTGGACCTTTCTGTCCCGGCGGCCCTTGAGGCCCTGGAGAGGCTTGCGCCGGCAGGGGTCAGCAATGGCTGGTTCCATGGACGGGCAGGGTGGGAATATGTTGACGAAACATCTGCTAAAATTAGCGCCGCACCGGCTTCATAATTTTATA
>JACROQ010000064.1 GCA_016214375.1 Nitrospirota bacterium
TTCCCGCCTTACCTTGTCTATGAGGGCCGCGATGTGCTTAGCCGAGGGTTCTGTGCCGGCCTGGATCTGGATGTTATCGATAATCTGCAGATTGAATCTCTGCGCAAAATAGGGCCAGGCCGGATGGTGGGTGATCATCTTTCTGTCCGCTGCGGGTTTCAGCAGGGTTTCTATCTTCCTGCGCATCGCGTCTATCTTATCAAAATATTTGGCCTGATTGGACAGGTATATCTCTCTCCCGCCGGGATCTATTTTGGCCAGCGCATCGGTAATGTGACGTATCATCACCTTTGCCCTCTCCGGGTCAAGCCAGATATGGGGATTGCCAAAATGGCCGCCATGATCATGATCCTCTGTCTCTTCACCCCGGACTAATGGAATCCCATCTGAGGTCGTGACCATAGTCAGATGATCGTTTGAGGCATTTTTGATAAGGGAGTTGACCCACACCTCAAGGCCCAGCCCTACGGTGACGAGTACCCTCGCCTCTTTGACAGCGATGATATCGCTCGGCTTGGGTGTGTAGGTATGCTCACTCTCCAGGCCGGACAGGAGACTCCTGACCTCAACCCGCTCTCCCCCGACGTTTCTGACAAAATCCTCCAGGAAGGTGAGTGTGGTCACGACCTTGATCTTCGGGGCAGCCGATGTCTGGGCCGCATTCAGTAGTAACAGCAGCGGGGCGATTATGATCATGGAATAACGGGCGCGGCGGATCAAGTTGGATCTCCTTTTAGCACGGCTTCGTCCCCGGAGGCCGGGGGACCGCCATCGCCTCCCATGAGGGTCTTGATAAAGACCTCGACAATCCGGGGATCGAATTGGGCGCCGGCATGACTCCTCAGGGTGTTTATGGCCTCTTCCTGAGCCATCCTCTGGTGATAGGGCGTTATGGAGGTCATGGCATAGTAGGCGTCTACGACTCCCACAATACGGGCGAGCAGGGGGATCTCATGGCCCTTGAGACCGGAAGGGTAGCCGGCGCCATCATACCGTTCGTGGTGATGCAGGATTGCCGGAAGCACATTCTGCATATTGAAAAATTTGCCCAGGAGATTTACAGCCATCTTCGGGTGGGCCTTGATGATCTTCCAATCCTCCGCAGATAAAGGCTCCGGTTTATGAAGTATCCGGGAAGAGATATTGGCCATCCCGATATCGTGCAGCATGGTGGCAATCCTGAGATCCCGGATTTCCTCATCATTCAGATGGAGCGCCTCTGCGATCCGGAGGGCCGCATGGGTGATCGGTTCTAACCGTCCCCGTTGAAAGGAGAGCTTGTCCTCTATGGAGCCGGCGAGGTCTTTGAATATCCACTCTTCTGTATGCTCCAGCACATCTTCCACCTCTGCCGGTTCTTTCTCAGGGGGCACCCTCAGGGATTCACTATAAACAATCGTCTTGTTGCGTCCCTTATCTTTTGCAAAATAGAGGGCCTTATCCGCGGCATCAATCAGGTCTCTCCGGTTAGCGGCGTCTTCAGGGAATGACGCGATCCCGATGCTCACGCTGATGTAGACCACTTCCTTTTCCAGGATGGTTATTGGCAGGTTATGGATGATCTCCCTGAGACGGTCTGAGAAGGGGAATGCCTCCGCCGAGGCCGTCTCCGGAAGGATGATAGAGATCTCTTCACCCCCGTACCGGGCTGCAAAATCAGATTTCCTGATCTCCTGGAGGATGATGGTCCCGATGGCCTTGAGGACAGTATCCCCTGCCTGATGCCCGTAGGTATCGTTGAACTTCTTAAAATTGTCAATGTCTATCATCAACAGCGAGAGGGTGGACCCGTATCTGTAGGCGCGGTTGACCTCCTCTTCCAACCGCTTCTGGAATTCTCTGTGATTATAAAGACCGGTGAGGCCATCGATCGTCGACAGCTTGATGAGCTCCTCATGTGAAGACTGGATTGAGCCGGCCATCATGTTAAAGGCAAGGGCAAGCTGTCCTATCTCATCCCCCCTGTCCCTGATTTGGACACGGCTGGCAAGGTCCCCCTTGCTCATGGCAATGCTGGTTGAGGTCAGTTCACGGAGTGGATGGGATATCCCCCACCCGATGATCCATGCAATGGCAAAGATGGCTGAAGATACAGATAAGACAAACATAAGGTATCTGTTTGTGGAGACCCCTGAATAGATCGTCTTTGCAGGGGTCATGACCCCAATGCTCCACCGGTCCTCGTTGCCATTTTCTCCGGGGATATCCCTATAGGTAATATAGTGAGGTTCCCCGTCATAAACGACCCACATACCCCCATCTTCTCCGGACATCATATGCTGAATCGCTGATTGGTAGGAGGGATGGTCATTCGGGCCATAAGCCTTTGAAAAGATTTCACCGGATTCTTTTTTGTAGGTGATGAGTTGTCCTTGCCGGTTGACGACAAGGACGATATCCTCAGGACGGGCTACACCCCTGATAAGCCGGGGGATACTATCTAAGTAGATCTGTATATAGAGGATACCCCATTGGGCCCCCTCCCTGCCGGAGATAGGGGCTGAAAAAGGTATCACCCACTTTTGAGATAGCTTCGAGAATTCAGGGGGGCCATGATAAACTACATTGTCTGTAAACTTTAATGCCTCCTTAAAGAAGGGATGGCCTGAGGTATCCATATCCTTAATCTCTTCAGGGGGGACCGGTTTTCCATTATATACCGCACTGATGACCTTTCCGTTGATATCCGAGAAAACAGCGGATTCAATCAGGTCTGAGTGGAGCGATGTCAGGTAGAGAAGGGCCCTTTCCTGCTCCCTGAGGTAGATTGCCTTTTCCTGTGGCTCCTCAAAGTAGCGTACAAAGGCGGCATTTTGGGCGGTAAGTCGAATATGGGTGTTCGACTCCACAAAGAGGGTGACGATGTTCCGCATCCCGGTGGTTACCTCAATCTCCTGCAGCCGGATTGCCGAATTCAGGAGGGCCTCACGGCCATTATAGTAGGCATAGAGGCTTGCGAGTATCAGCGGCAGAACACCGGTGATAAAAAAGAGGAGGAATAACTTGGTGTAGATACTCTTAAAATAGAATCTCTGTTTTATTGCGGTTTTCATTCCGGAAATAATTTCAGACTATATCACAGTTGGCGTAAAAATATAAGGTGGGGATTGCAGACTCAGATTTTAACTCCAAGTCTGTCGATCTTTGCGGCTAATATGAAGTCATTCTCCGATAGGCCTTTTATGGCATGTGTCCAGAGATCAAAATCTACCTTATTATAGCGGATCAGGATATTGGGGTGGTGTCCCTCTTCTTCAGCCAATCTCGCGACAGAGTTTACGAACCTTATGGCCTCAACGAAATTTTTGAATTTGAAGGACCTGCACAGATGTCCCTCCTTCAAGGACCATGCGGGGATCTCCTGGATAAAGTCCTTTATTTCAGCATCTCCAAGAGGGGGTGTTCCCCCTTCGCAGGGTACACATCTCTTTTCTGTCAGATTCGTCATAGTTAAAGTTAGCGCTGTTTATAACCCATGTCAAAAGGGGTGAATTGGGCTGGGCTCATTGACCTTGGCCCTTATCCTTGACACGGGTTATGGGGTAGAATATATTGGGCGTATTGGGGGTCAGGTCTTGAATTTTGACATATCAGTCTGATATGTCAAAATTCAAGACCTGACCCCCGACCAAGAAGGAGGAGACCATGGACGATATCGAGAAGATTATCAAGGAGGCAAAGACTATCGCTGTTGTAGGCATGTCCAGTAAATTGGGAAGGCCAAGCCTGACGGTAGCGAGTTACTTAAGAGGGCAGGGCTACAGGATCATCCCGGTCAATCCTACGCTTCAGGATGTCTGTGGAGAGAGATGCTATCCTGATCTCACCTCAATCCCGGAGGGGATAGACGTGGTGGACATTTTCAGAAGGGCAGAGGATGTCATGCCGGTGGTGGAAGAGGCGATCCGGGTTGGGGCAAAGGCGGTCTGGATGCAGGAGGGGATAATGAACCAGGAGGCGGCTAAGAAGGCAAGGGAGGCCGGGCTTATGGTGGTCATGGACAAATGCATGCTCAAGGAGCATGCCCGGCTGCGTAGAGAAGGAAAGATTTAGCGCGTCGGGGTCAGGTCTTGAATTTTGACATGATATAAATGTCAAAATTCAAGACCTGACCCCGACAAAGAGGCAACGTTGATGGATAAGATCGAGATCAGCAGGATATTCGATGAAATCAGTGTCCTTCTGGAACTGAAGGGAGAGAATCCTTTTAAGGTCAGGGCCTATCATAATGCGGCGAGAACAATAGAGGCATTAGAGGAAGATTTAGACAAGGCTATCGAAACCGGCACCCTGTTAGAGCAGAAGGGGATAGGGGAGGCCATCTATGAGAAGATTACAGAACTCTTCAAGACAGGACACCTCAAATATTACGAGCAACTCAAGCAAGAGATTCCTCCTGGTCTATTAGAGCTGCTGAAGATTCCAGGCGTCGGCCCCAAGAAAGTCAAGGTCCTCTATGACACCTTCGGCATCTCTACCGTCGGTGAGCTTGAGTATGCCTGTATGGAAAACAGGCTCCTTGAACTTCACGGATTCGGTAAGGCTACTCAGGAAAAGATTCTCAAAGGGATTGGGTACTATAGAAAGGGGATGGGGCTTCACCTGCTGAGTATTGCCCTGGCAGAGGCCGGGAGGCTCCTCTCCGCATTAGTGGCGAACGAGGATGTTGTGAGGGCCAGTATCGCGGGCAGTATCCGGCGGCGCAAGGAGGTGATCCGGGATATTGACATCGTTGCCAGCGTGAAGACAAAGAAAGAGATGGCCGTCATGGATTTTTTTACCGGGTTCTCCGGGGTCCAGTCTGTCACGGCAAAAGGAGATACCAAGTCAAGCGTGGTCCTTAATATCGGGATGAATGCCGATCTGCGGATCGTATCGGACAGGGAGTTTCCCTTTGCATTGCACTATCTCACAGGGAGCAAGGAGCATAACACGGCCCTGCGTACCCGTGCCAAAAAGATGGGTATCAAGATGAACGAATATGGCCTGTTTAAAGGGGAGAAGTCCATCCCATGCAAAGATGAGGCAGAGATATTCAAGGCCCTTGGCCTCTCCTATATCCCCCCGGAATTGCGGGAGGATTATGGGGAGATCGGGGTGGCAGAGCAGGGAGAGATTCCGGAGTTGATTGAGCCCTCGGATATCAAGGGGATATTCCATGTCCATACTGTTTATAGCGATGCAAGCATGACCCTCAGAGAGGTGGTCCGGGTAGCAAAGGAATTGGGATATCACTATGTGGGTATCTCCGACCACAGCAAGTCTGCCTATTATGCAGGGGGGCTTATAGAGGACAAGGTCAAGGAACAACATGAGGAGATAGACCGGCTGAATGCGGGGCTGAAGGACTTTTACATATTCAAAGGGGTGGAGTCCGATATCCTGCCGGATGGCTCTCTTGATTATGATGAGAAGACACTGGCTGCCTTCGATTTTGTCATTGCCTCAATACACAGCAAATTCAATGTGAGCGAGACAGAGATGACGGAGAGGATCATCAAGGCCCTGTCAAATCCTTATACGACAATGCTTGGACATCCTACCGGCCGCCTCTTGCTGTCGCGGGAGGGTTATCATGTCGATTTGAAGAGGGTCATAGACGCAGCGGCAGAGCAGCGCGTGGTCATTGAATTGAATGCGCATCCCTACAGGCTCGATTTGGACTGGCGGTTCTGCAGATATGCGAAGGAGCGCGGGGTAAGGGTCGCCAGAAAGGGCTGGCTCGAGGCCGCAGATGTGCTCAACACCAAGCCCCTTGCGGCGGTGAAGGCCTTCCTTGCAGGGAAAAAAGCAGGAACGTAAATAGGATCGTTATTCCTTCTTAAGGTCAAGCTCCTTCATCTTTCTCCAGAGGGTAGTCCTGCTGACCTTCAGCTTTCTGGCACACTCGTTGTACCTCCACTGGGTTTCATGAAGCACCTGACGGATCATCTCTCTTTCCAGCGCCCTCAGGGGATCAGGGTCATCCAGGACATTGCTGATAATACCGGTGTTCTTTATATCCTTTGGAAAATGTTCAGGAGAAAGGGTATTGCCGGAACACCGGATAAAGGCATGCTCAATAATATGCTCCAGCTCCCTGATATTTCCAGGGTAATTATATTCCATGAGAATCTCCATCGCCGCAGGTGAGATATCTTTCACCTTTACCCCCATCTCTTTGTTGAACTTTTCTATGAAGTGTTTGACCAGCAGGGGGATATCATCTCTTCTCTCACGCAATGAAGGGAGAGGGATGGGGACTACTTTTAACCGGTAGTAGAGGTCTTCCCTGAATCTCCCCTGCTCAACAGCGGTCTTTAAATCTTTATTGGTGGCTGTAATCACCCTCACATCCACCTTGATTGTTTTTGTACTGCCCACTCGTTCAAACTCCCCTTCCTGGAGGACCCTTAAAAGTTTTACCTGCGTATGCGGAGTGATATCGCCGATCTCATCGAGGAACAAGGTCCCGCCATTGGCAAGCTCAAATCTCCCGGTCCTGTCCACGATAGCGCCTGTAAAGGCCCCTTTCACATGGCCAAACAGCTCACTTTCAAGCAGGCCCTCTGAGAGGGCGGCACAGTTGACTTTGACAAAGGCCCGGCTGGTTCTCGGAGAGTTATGATGAATCGCATTCGCAATGAGCTCCTTGCCGGTCCCCGTCTCCCCCTCGATAAGCACAGTCGCCTTCGTTGGAGCGACCTCCTGGAGGAGCTCGAATACCTCGTGAATCCGGTAATTCTTGCCAATAATATTCTCAAAGGAATATTTTCTCTGGAGTTTTTCCTTCAAATCTTTTATCAGAGAGATATCCCTGAATATCTCTATCCCTCCAATGACCCTGTTATTCTCATCTCTGAGCAATGCGGTATTAATGCTGAGCACTAACTTTTTGCCGCCTCTCTCAAGGGTCGTTTCGTGGTTATACAGGTGTTCCCCTGTCTTTATAGTTGTGTTAATAAGACAATTAAAGACACAACCGGAATGCCCAAAGACCTTGTCACACTTCTTGTTGATAAAGAAATCATCCGAACCTACCTTGCCAAAGATTTCTTTTGCTGCACGATTGACAAAGAGGAGGTTGTAGTTCAGGTCTATGACAAGGATGCCATCCGCGATGCTGTTCAGTATCGTAGCGCTGTTGATATCTAAATACTTATGCACCTTCTCTGCTTCAGCAGTTGCATTTTTATTTGTTTCCATATTATTCATGGTATATCAGCACCCTGAGATATTCAACACCAAAAAACAACAACCCTTACCAGCCGGAAGACTGATAAGGGTTGTTGTCGGGGTGAGTCTCAGATGTGCCCTTTTTACTCTCCCTTGCAGTGACACAGCTCCCTCAGATAAGCCACCATCTCCTTGATTTCAGCATCTGTCATGACTCCATTCCACGGGGGCATTAAGGTCGATTTTCCTACTGCAGTCCCGCCGTGGGCGATCGCTTCATAGATATCCGAGTCCTTTAACCTGGACATCTCTATAGTGTCGGTGTGATTCCTCGGTGCAACCGACATATCCGCCTTATTAACTCCGGACCCGTTCCCTTTAAGCCCGTGGCACTGGGCGCAATAGAGTTTATAGTTATCTCCGGACGTCTCTCCAAACACATTCGTACCGCGGCCGGTGAAGGCCATGAATATTGAAAGTATCGCTGATAGAATGATTATTTTCTTTATCATCTTTTTCCTCCTACTTTTCTGCCTTTTTCATCTCTTCTGATTTTTTCATGGTCATGATGAAGTTTGTCAAAAGCTGCCATGTACTGTCCGGGAGTTCCCTTTTGGGCATCCAGGCCTTCGGGTCCCAGTGCTGGGGGTCTTTGATATAACTCAATACCCAATCGCCATTCAGTCTGTCTCCTGCATCATAAAGGGTTGGGGCGGACACCCCTCCCTTTATATCCCCGTTGCCCACATCAACTTGATGACAGGCGTTACAGGCCCCGGATTTATGAAAAATCATTTTGGCGTTGGCCTTTGCAAATTCTGTTCCCGGTTTATAGATCCCCGTCGGCATGTCAGGGTCTTTGAGCGTCATCAGGTATTGGGCCGCTGCAACAGCATCTTCTCTGGAGAGTCTTGAGGCGCACAGAGGCGGCTCCTGGATCTGGTCTATCTCCGGGCCCGGTGCAGTGTAGTTCAGAAATACGGTGCCGGCGGGACGTATGCGGTTAGGCCTTTGTAAGAACTTTGTCAGAAACTTTTCCTGAAACTTGCTTCCTGCGTAAAAGAGGTCCGGGGCCTTTTTGCTGAGGACCTCGGCAATGGTCCCGGCCTTCCCTCCATTCATCTCATGGCAGCCTGCGCATCTGTTCTGCTCAATAACCGTTTTTCCATCGGCAGCCATTGAGATGTGAGGGGCTGCCAGCCAGAGAGAAAATAGGGTCATCAGTAAGTATGTCTTCGCGATCTTCATCATTCACCTCCCAACTTTCTGATAGTTTCTAAACTGACTACCGGAGTAAGATATTGTTACCCTTTCCAATCTCAGGGTCCGCGTCCGGGGTGTTCATTAAGACAGTAATCGCCCCTCTGTGTGCGGCGCCCATGGTGTGGTCTACAATCGCATTGTTGGTCGCATGGTCAGCCGGAGAGACGATATCAAAGGTGGAGGCCTCTGAAACGGCCACATTATACGTTGCCATCCCGTAGAGGACATTCTTTGGATTGCCATTCAGGTAGACCCTCTCCCAGATACCTGCGATGGGATGGAAGGCCACGGGCATATTGATATTGGCATTCACAAAGTATATCCGCACCCTTTCACCCGGTTTTGCCTGGAGTGCCAGTGTGGCATTGGGGTCATGCACCGGATCATAGTGGAAGACCTTCCCGTTAATCAGGGCATTTGTCCAGCCTGTGTTCTCCATCAGGGCGTGATGATCGCTTGCGTTTGGAAATAACTGGGACTGTATCAGGACGTATTCCCTGTCCGGCCTTGGATAGGCCTCGTTATACCCCTGTTTGGGGTCCACGATGATTATCCCGAACATCCCGCGGGCGATATGTTCGGCCATGGACTCTGCACCGCAGTGGTACATAAAGACCCCCGGGTATTTCGCCTCAAACTTATAATGCTTGGACTCTCCCGGTTTGACAGGGCTAAACTCGTTGAGCACATCCACCACTGCCGCATGGAAATCCATCGAGTGTGACTTCTGGTTGGTCTTATCATTGAGCAGGGTAAAGTCCACAATATCCCCTTCTTTCACCCTGACCACCGGTCCTGGAATGGCGCCATCAAAGTTCCAGGAGGCATACTTGGTCCCTTTATTATCAATCTCTATGGTATTTTCCACGGCATGGATATTCACCGGAACAACCTCAGCCTGCACCCCCTGCCCCCATTGACCCGTAAGCGTCAAAATGGACAGCACATTCATACTGAAGATAACTCTCTTTGTCAGACTTTTACTTCCTGCAATAAAATTCATTTTTATTTCCTCCGGTTATTATTGTTCTGTTATTCCCCATCTCTCTTCTCTTCTGTTCCAATATCGATTTTTCTCACCTCCTCAGATGATAGTTATTGTGGCAATCACGTCATACTGTAATAACAAGATGCATACCAGACCTGCGCAAACGCATAATTGATTGATATTATTGCTTAAAATAATTTCAGGCGAAATGAGCGGGCTATAAAAAATATTTCATTTTTGAAACAACAGGAGGACTTTAGTTGTGAACTGCTGGAAATTAGAAGGGTTGGAAGATGTTTCAGGATTTGAACTCAATTTCATTTATGGAACATGCATGCCTCTCTGCCTGTCATTTATAATGCTTTACAAAAATGTACCACATATATGTCGCACAAAGTGTTGGATTAAATACAATGTTGTAGTTATTGAAGATGTAACTGGACTGATAACCATTCTTGCTGATATTTGCTATGAATATCCGTCAATTCTTAAAAACCTTTCATATCAAGTAGTTATATTCATATAACCGGTCATGTCATGAAATCAGGACAGAGTGGTATGAATTATGCTCTAACCCTCAAACATACATAAAGGAGGGAAGAAAAATGATTGAATCAACTGATGTTTTAAGTGTAATGAAGGTTGTCTACATTATTTATGGAATAATTATTGTCTCTTTTATCGGCATGTATGCACTTGGAATTACCCGCTCTCAACAGATACTTCCAAGGATTAAAGTCCCTTTTTATGGATGGATAGGATTTTTAGTTTTTGTAGGTGTGGGGCTCCATGTCCTGACATATCACACGATACCCTGGGTGAAGTTGGACCTATCCCGCAATAAGGTTAAGGCTGACAAAGAGTTTAATATCTCAATTGCCGACTATAAATTTCAATTACCTGATAGCAAACTCCTGATTGAGGAAGGCCAGATGGTCCGTTTTAATCTTGAGTCTAAAGATTATACGTATGGTTTTGGACTTTTCAGGGAAGACGGGACAATGCTCTTCCAGATGCAGGTAGTTCCGGGAAGTAGAAATGACATTGTCTGGAAGTTCAATAAGAGAGCTAACTACACTATCCGTTCTACAGAATATGCCGGCCCCAGGGGGGGGAACCTCTTTGTTAAGAATGCCGTGATAGTTGCCACAAATGCAGAAATAGCACAATTAATATCGCAGAAGGAACTGCATCAAAACTAATTCATTCATAAAATGGAGGACGCATCATGTTAGAAGTATCAAGATGAAATCCCTTACA
>JACROQ010000019.1 GCA_016214375.1 Nitrospirota bacterium
GAACCCTTGTCCTTCCTTCGGGGCACCCATTGCGGCCGAAGGCCAATGCAATGGGTCGTTGGGCCTTTTTGAGTGTTACCTTCTATAAATCAATCATCAATCAGCAAGACCTGCCTGCTTCATGTATTCCCTATAACTCTGACATGGATTATTACATGTTGCCTGGTCAACACATGTGTCACAGAGGCATTGCATAGGCTACGTTTTAGCACATCCTGTTTTTATCTGTCAATCGTATAAATTTTGTAGACAACTTATTGCCGGTATGTTACAGTGAAATTGATAGTGGGAGGTTAAAAGATAAACTCTACAGATGATATTAAGTCTGGAGAGTTTGAGTACAAGGAGGTTTTAAGATAATGAAAGACAAAAGGCTTGGAGTAATGGTAGTGGATGACGATCAAAGTGTCCGGGAGCTTCTTGACACAATCCTGAAGGAGAAATACACGGTGATGACAGTGGCCACGGGAGAGGTGGCGCTTCAGACCTTGGAAAAGGTAGAGGTTAATGTGGTCCTGCTGGACCTGCGTCTTCCTGATTGTGAAGGGATGGATATCTTAAAAACGATAAAGGAGAGATATCCGGATATTGAGGTAGTGATTATTTCGGTTGTAAAGGATATCGAGATGGTTGTGCGCGCCATGAAACTGGGCGCCTATCATTATATTACGAAGGATTTTGATAGTGAAGAAGTTTTAGCCCTAATGGAGAAGCTGAAGGAGAAGGTAGAGGAGAAGCGGGAGAGGGACTATCTGCGGGGGGAATTAGAACAACTCTCCGGTCCGGGTTTGATAATGGGCAGGAGTGCAGTGATGCAAGAGATAGAAGAGACGGTAAGGAAGATAGCGACTCTCCCAACCACCGTATTGCTCCAGGGAGAGACTGGAACAGGCAAAAAACTGATGGCGAGGCATCTTCATCAGGTGAGCCACCTTAACAGCCGGCCATTTGTCACCCTTGATCTGTCCACAGTTCCGGAGAATCTAATGGAGAGCACACTATTCGGCCATGAAAAGGGGGCGTTTACGGGGGCCTATAAACAGAGTTATGGTAAGTTTGAGCTGGCAGACGGAGGGACCCTTTTCCTTGATGAAATAGGATGTGTCAAGTATGAGATACAGAGTAAGCTGTTGCGTGCGATACAGGACAAGGAGATTGAGCGAGTCGGGAGCACAAAAACTATAAAGGTAGATATTCGCCTTATTGTAGCTACAAATGTAGATCTTGCTGAGGCTGTTCGAAAAGGGGAGTTTCGGGAAGACCTTTACTATAGGATAAATGTCGTTCCAATAAAATTGCCCCCTTTGCGTGAAAGGATGGAAGATATCCCAGAGTTTGTGCGATTCTTTATTGATAAACATAGTAAACGTTTCAAGAAGGATGTCAATAAGATTACAGATTCTGCAGTAGAGGTCCTCATGAATTATAACTGGCCCGGCAATATCCGTGAACTTGAGAATCTGATAGAGAGATTAGTGGCGGTTGCTGATAATAATATAGTATCGCAAGAGGATATTCCTGTAGAGTATTATCTTTTCAAGAAGTCAGAGGGTGATACTCATGCAAGTCTCCTTGAGAATGCGTGTAATACCTTTGAAAAAAACTTCATTTTGAAGGCCATGGAACACGAACGGTGGAGCAGGACTAAGACAGCGAATACCTTGGGTATTCCGATTAGTACGCTGAAATATAAATTTAATAGGCTGAGTATATACGACATACTGGCACAGAGGAAGAAACTATCGAGAAGGTCCAGGAAGTTCTCAAAAAGTTAGCCTCTCCATTAAACTGCGGCAGGTATAATTCCACACCGTAGACAAAATGAGTTGACAACGATGATATAGATAATATATCTTTGCCCACGATAACTTTATCGTTTGCCAATTGAGGAAGGGGGATATGGAGAATACATTATCACTGATAAAACCTGACGGCGTTAGAAGAAATCTTATTGGGGAGGTCATTAGGCGCTTTGAGCAAAATGGGCTTAAAGTGACCGCGATGGAGATGCTATGGCTTTCTAAAAAAGAGGCTGAGGGGTTCTATATTATCCATAAAGATAGGCCATTCTATGATAGCTTGACCAGTTTCATGTCTTCCGGTCCTATAGTTGCCTTAGTCTTGAGAGGAGAGAATGCTATTAGCAAGACAAGGGAATTGATGGGGGCAACTAATCCTGCAGAGGCTGTCAAAGGGACTATCAGAAGAGATCTTGCTGAGAGTATTGAGGCCAATGTTGTTCACGGTTCTGACTCTAAGGGGTCGGCTATCTTTGAGATCCCCTATTTTTTTAGCAGTATTGAAATTTATGCATAGTAGGGTTCAAGGGGTCGAGGATTCGAGTGAATAATATTCTTAAAACATTTCACTTGACCCCTGGACCCCTATTTTATATTTAAGGAGGTAAAAGTATGTATCCTGATGATTTAAAATATCACAAAGACCATATGTGGGTACGTGCGAAAGGAAACAGGGCGAAAATAGGGATTACCCATTATGCCCAGGAGCAATTAGGAGATATTGTTTATATAGAGCTGCCGGAGGCAGGGATAGAAGTGGATGCGAATGCAATTATTGGGGAGATAGAGTCTACAAAGACCACCTCTACGATAGAGGCGCCTGTAAGCGGTAAAATCGTAGAAATAAATGATGGCATAGAGGATATGCCGGAGGTCATTAACGAAGATCCTTATGGAAGGGGCTGGATTGCAGTAATTGATATGTCACACCCCGAGGAGTTGAATGACCTGATGGATTCGAGGGTATACCAAAATTACATAGAAGAGGCGGCAAAGTAAAGACATAACATGGGATATCCCATGTTGTGTCTTTATCCTGAACGCAGTGAAGGATCTGATCATATAAGACAGTTGGATAGTATGGCAAAGAATGATATACAAGAACAACTTGACCTGATTGAACATGGATGTACTGAAGTTATCTCTAAGAATGAGCTCAAGCTTAAATTGGAAAAGTCAATAAAAGAGAATATTCCGCTAAAGATTAAAGCTGGTTTTGATCCTACAGCTCCTGATTTGCACTTAGGGCATACGGTGTTGCTGTATAAACTGAGACAGTTTCAGGAAATGGGGCATAAGGTATATTTCCTTATTGGGGATTTTACCGGCATGATAGGAGATCCAAGTGGTGCTTCTGAAACGAGGAGGGCGCTGACAAGAGAGGAAGTGCTAAGAAATGCTGCGACCTATGAGCGGCAGGTATTTAAGATACTGGATTCATCCCATACAGAGGTTGTTTTCAATAGTAACTGGATGAACAAGATGACAGGGGAGGACCTTATCCGTCTGTGCGGAAAATACACGGTCGCAAGGATGTTAGAACGAGAGGATTTTAAAAGCAGATATGCCGCCGGGCGTGCCATCGGGATACATGAGTTCTTATATCCCCTGATGCAGGGATATGATTCTGTAATGTTAAAGGCAGATATAGAGGTTGGAGGAACAGATCAAAAATTTAATCTCCTTGTGGGAAGAGATCTTCAGAAAGAATGTGGGCAGGAATCACAGGTTGTAATTACCATGCCTCTTCTTGAGGGTACTGATGGCATCAAGAAGATGAGTAAGAGCCAAAGAAATTATATTGGTATAGAAGAGCCGCCACAAGAGATATTTGGGAAGATAATGTCCATAGATGATCAGCTCATGTTAAGGTATTATGAGCTGCTTACAGTCCATCCTGTGGAACAGATCAGGGGTATGCTCCCTATGGAGGCCAAAAAAAGATTAGCGCAAGAAATCGTGGAAAGGTTTTATGGCAGGGAGACTGCCGTAAAAGTGCGGGAGGAGTTTGAAAGGGTGTTTTCCGCCAGAGACAGTATCCCGGCAGATATTCCTGTCTTTAATGTTACAGATGGGAAAAGGTGGCTTCCGCATGTTCTTACTGTTGCCGGAGTTACCAGGAGTAATTCAGAGGCCACCAGACTTATCAGGGAGGGCGCAGTAGAGATAGATGGAGTAAGGATTTTTGATATTAATAGAGAACTCCCATCTGGGTTAGGACAAATAATCAGAGTGGGAAAAAGAAGATTTGTTAAAATAAACTCTTGACAATGGTAGAGAAGTTCTATATCATAAACTTTCGTTTTGAATTGACCTCTCTTATATTGACAAAGAGAGGCGGGTTGTTACAGTGGGTATGCCTGGAGAATAGGCAATTTGGTCTTTGAAAACTAAATAGCGTACACATTGAGCGGGTTTTGAAATTTTTGGAGAGTTTGATCCTGGCTCAGAACGAACGCTGGCGGCGTGCCTAACACATGCAAGTCGTACGAGAAAAGGGTAGCAATACCCTGAGTAAAGTGGCGCACGGGTGAGTAATGCATGGGTAACCTACCTTGAAAACCGGAATAACCCTCCGAAAGGGGGATTAATACCAGATGACAAAGAGGAACGAAAGTTCTCTCTTTTAAAGAAGCCTCGCAAGGGGTTTTCGCTTCAAGATGGGCTCATGTCCCATTAGCTAGTTGGTAGGGTAATGGCGCCACACTGGCACTGAGACACGGGCCAGACTCCTACGGGAGGCAGCAGTGAGGAATTTTGCGCAATGGGCGAAAGCCTGACGCAGCAACGCCGCGTGAGGGAAGAAGGCCTTCGGGTTGTAAACCTCTTTCGACTGGGAAGAAGCTTTCCTTTTAGGGAAGTTGACGGTACCAGGAGAAGAAGCCATGGCTAACTCTGTGCCAGCAGCCGCGGTAAGACAGAGGTGGCGAGCGTTGTTCGGAATTACTGGGCGTAAAGGGTGTGTAGGTGGTTGGATAAGTCAGAGGTGAAAGCCCACAGCTTAACTGTGGAAGTGCCTTTGAAACTGTCTGACTTGAGTGCAGGAGAGGAGGGTGGAATTCCCGGTGTAGAGGTGAAATTCGTAGATATCGGGGGGAACACCAGCGGCGAAGGCGGCCCTCTGGACTGCAACTGACGCTGAAACACGAAAGCGTGGGGAGCAAACAGGATTAGATACCCTGGTAGTCCACGCCCTAAACGGTGGGCACTAAGTGTGGGGGGTATAACCCTCCGTGCCGTAACTAACGTATTAAGTGCCCCGCCTGGGGAGTACGGCCGCAAGGTTAAAACTCAAAGGAATTGACGGGGGCCCGCACAAGCGGTGGAGCATGTGGTTTAATTCGACGCAACGCGAAAAACCTTACCTGGGCTTGACATCCCAAGAAGTCCCTGGAAACAGGGATGTGCCTCGTAAGAGGAGCTTGGAGACAGGTGCTGCATGGCTGTCGTCAGCTCGTGTCGTGAGATGTTGGGTTAAGTCCCGCAACGAGCGCAACCCTTGCCCTTAGTTGCCATCGGGAAAGCCGGGCACTCTAAGGGGACTGCCAGCGATAAGCTGGAGGAAGGTGAGGATGACGTCAAGTCCTCATGGCCTTTATGTCCAGGGCTACACACGTGCTACAATGGCCGATACAGA
>JACROQ010000065.1 GCA_016214375.1 Nitrospirota bacterium
CATTGATATCCTGAAAGAAAAATACGCGAAAGGCGAGATATCTAAGGATGAATATCTCGAGAAGAAGAAAGACATAACCGGAGATTAGCCAGGGTCTACTACGATGAGCAGGTTTGGGGAGGATTATGAGGGACTCCATACTTGATTTCCAGGGAAGTTTGAAGACATTGATGACAATGCGTGCCTTAGTTTTTAAAGACGGGCTCTCCTACCGTGATGATTACCCTGTGCCCGTGCCCTCTGCAAATGAGGCCCTGATCAGGGTCAGATGTGCCGGGATATGCAATACGGACGTTGAGATCCTGAAAGGGTACATGGGATTCAGCGGCATCCCGGGGCATGAGTTTGCAGGGATTGTGGAAGAGTCTCCAGATCAGGGGCTGATTGGGAGGCGGGTTGTTGGTGAGATCAATATTGGCTGTGGTGTTTGTCCCTACTGTCAGAGCGGTCTCAAGAACCATTGTCCCAATCGTTCGGTTCTCGGTATCCTTAATAAGAATGGCGCCTTTGCAGATTATCTCACACTCCCTGTCAGTAACCTTCATATCATCCCGGATTCCATTACTGATGAAGAGGCGGTCTTTGCAGAACCCCTTGCCGCTGCGTTTGAGATCATGGAGCAGGTGGCGATTAGGCCGGATGACAAGGTCTGTGTATTGGGGGATGGGAAGCTGGGTCTCCTGATCGCACAGGTATTATCCCTGAGCAGATGTGAGATGATCGTTGCCGGGCGGCACAGGGATAAGCTTTCCATCCTGGAGAAGAGGGGGATCAGGACGATGCCGGGGCCTCTTCCCCAGGAAAAGATCTTTGATATCGTTGTGGATGCTACTGGCTCTTCGGCTGGCCTTGAGACCGCTGTTAGTATAGTAAGACCAAGGGGAAAGATTGTCATCAAGACAACGGTCGCAGAGAGGGGAGCAGTGGATCTGAACAGGGTGGTGATCGATGAACTCACCCTGATCGGCTCCAGGTGCGGCCCATTCCCGCCTGCCCTAAAGGCACTGGAGACAAAGAGGGTAGATGTTACGCCGCTCATCAGCAAGATATTTGCTATAGAAGAGGGGATCGAGGCGTTCCAATATGCTGATAGGAAGGGAGTGCTGAAGGTGCTGTTAAAGATTGGCTAACATCTCCTTTAATTCCAGTGCATTCTTAACGGCCCAGGCCTTGGTGTCGTTGTTAAAATAGACATGCACGTCTTTTCCTGCAACGAGCCATTGCCGGATCCTCCTGGCATCGGCCTCAAGCTCCTGGTGTGTGTAGCGTGAGGCATAGAGGGCAGAGGGGCCATGCCGTCTGACATAGACAAAGTCTGCTGTGATGGGGCCGTCCACGCGAAGTTCTGGCCAGTCTGCAAGGCAGAGGGAGATGTTGTGGTCTTTGAGTATACTGAAGACCTCCTCTGAAAGCCAGGTCCTGTTTCTGACCTCAAGCACACACCGGATGCCGGGGAGTATCTTCTGGGTCTTCAGATAGGCAGCAAGCTGGGACAACCGTTCTGAGTTTACGTTCCAGAACGGCGGGAGTTGAAACAGGATGGCGGAAAGTTTTCCGGCAAGCCCGGCGGCGTTTTCAAGGAATCGTGAGAGGTTCTTCTCAGGGAGCTTCATGTGGGTATAGAACCTGCTCACCTTTGCGGTGAAGTAGAAGTGTGCCGGTGTGCTGCGATGCCATTCTTCAAAGGTCTTTTTCTCAGGGAGGCGGTAGAAGCTATAGTTGATCTCGACGGTGTTGAAATGCCGGCTGTAGAAGTCAAGCCATCTGCTTTGCGGCAGATCCTCCGGATAGAAGGGCCCCCTCCAGTGTCCGTAATTCCAGCCGCTGGTGCCGATGTAGAGTTTGTCCTTAGCCATGTTTCTGTATAAGCCACATGTTAGCCCAATAAATTGGGCAACTACCCTTTTTTTGCTGCCTCTACAACGGCATTGAAGAGCCTTCTTGTCTGCTCATTATCCGGTTCCCGCTCAGGATGCCACTGAACGCCTGCGAGGAAGGGGTAATCTGTCATCGCTATGGCCTCAATGACACCATCGGGAGAGAGGGCGCTCACGGTCAGGTCTTTTCCCGGGGTCTTCACGGCCTGGTGGTGCGCGCTCATTATCTGGATCTCTTTGGCCTCGTCCGACGATTCTTCTGACGGGATTGAAAATGCAAGCACTGCCCTGTCCCGCTGTTTTCTATGTCTAAAGATCCTGTGGAGGAGAGTCCCCTCTACTATAGAAACCTGATGTGGCCCCCTGTGATTCAAGGGATTGTTTACCTGCGTTGGAATGTCCTGATAGAGGCTGCCACCAAGCGCTACGTTTATGAGCTGTGTGCCGAGGCAGATTCCAAGGATAGGTTTTTGAAGTCCTATCACCTCCCTGAAAAGGGCGATCTCAAAATCGGTCCGCTCATCCGGGGAGAGCTCAAGATTTAACAAAGGTTTCTCGCCATAATAACGCGGATGGATATCATCACCGCCGCTGAATATGAAGCCCTGCGCAATCCTGGCGATAGACGCGATATTCTGCCTCTTGCCCATAACAGGGATAATGAGCGGAATGCCGCCGGCCTCCTCGATAGCCTTTGCATAGGCCTCTGGAATCGTCGTCTGGGGCCTGCCCCGGAGTTCCTCTGTCTTGGCGGTGATGGCAATAATCGGCGGCATGTCACTCCAATTAGCGTAGTTGCCCGATTCATCGGGGTTATTAACTGCTTGCCCAATAAATTGGGCAACTACATTATGCTCTTACCTGAACACGATCTCTCCGTCTTTTACATCGACTACGACTGTCTCCCCTTCTTTGATCGTGCCGTCGAGGATCTTCATGGCAAGGGGGTCCTGAAGAGACCTCTGGATTACACGTTTCAGCGGCCTTGCGCCAAACACCGGGTTATATCCCTCGACGGCAAGGGATGCCTTTGCCGCATCCGTGAGGGAGAGGTTGATCTTTTTCTCTTCCAGAAGTTTATGGAGACGTCCTGTCTGTATCTCCACAATCTTCTTTAACTCTTCCATGCCGAGGGTATGGAAGATGATGACATCATCCACCCTGTTTAAGAACTCAGGTCTGAAGTAGCCGCGCATGGCCTCTGTCACCCTCTTTTTCATCTCCTCTTCATCCCTGCCCCCCAGCTCCTGGATATACTGACTCCCGATGTTGGAGGTCATGATGACCACCGTATTCT
This sequence comes from Nitrospirota bacterium, assembly GCA_016214375.1. Taxonomy (GTDB): domain Bacteria; phylum Nitrospirota; class 9FT-COMBO-42-15; order HDB-SIOI813; family HDB-SIOI813; genus JACRHF01. The sequence continues at coordinate 3,175 of JACROQ010000065.1, forward strand.
TAAAATCTACTGTCCGGCCGTGGCTGTCTGTCAGCCTCCCGTCATCCAGCAATTGGAGCAGGATATTAAAGACCTCCGGATGGGCCTTTTCAACCTCATCAAAGAGGATGACGGAGTAAGGTCTTCTCCTCACGGCCTCTGTCAGATGGCCCCCCTCTTCATACCCGACATAACCCGGCGGCGCGCCGATTAATTTTGCCACCGAGTGTTTCTCCATGTACTCAGACATGTCGATACGGATCATGGCCTGCTCATCATCGAACAGAAACTCTGCCAGGGCCTTTGCAAGCTCGGTCTTCCCGACCCCTGTCGGTCCCATGAATATGAAGGAGCCGAGGGGTCTGTTCGGGTCCTGGATGCCTGCCCGTGCCCGGCGCACCGCATTGGCCACAGCCGATATGGCCTCATCCTGCCCGACGACACGGCGTCTCAGATTCTCCTCGATCCGGAGGAGTTTCTGCACCTCCCCCTCGAGCATCCTGGCGACCGGGATGCCTGTCCACTTTGAGACAATCTCTGCGATATCTTCCTCGTCCACCTCTTCCTTGAGCAGCTTTCCTGCGGATTGGGACTCTGCAAGCCGCCTGTTTTCCGCCTCCAGGTTTTTTTGCAGCTCCGGTAATCTCCCATACCGAAGCTCTGCTGCCCTCTCGAGATCGCCCCCCCTCTCCGCCTGCTCTGACTGGATACGGGTCGACTCTATTTGTTCTTTGAGGGTCCTGATCCTGCCGATGGCCTCCTTCTCTGCCTGCCACTGCCCCCTTAAGGCGCCGCCGCTCTCCTTCAGGTCAGACAGCTCCTTTTCTATCTTCTCAAGACGTTCCATGGAGGCAGGGTCCCGCTCCTTTTTCACGGCCTGACGCTCTATCTCAAGCTGTCTGATCCTCCGCTCAATCTCATCGAGCTCTGAGGGCATGCTGTCTATCTCAATGCGGAGACTGGATGCGGCCTCGTCAATCAGGTCAATCGCTTTGTCCGGGAGGAATCTGTCTGTGATATACCGGTGGGACAGGACTGCCGCGGCGATGAGGGCAGAGTCACACACCGCAGTTCGCCCCGTGCCAGGGCAGGCTTCAGCATATTGGAGGCATCGATGGCGCCCTCCGCCGCCCCTGCACCCACGAGGGTGTGGAGCTCGTCTATAAAGAGGATGATCTGCCCCTCGGCCTGCTCGATCTCTTTAATCACGGCCTTGAGCCTGTCTTCAAATTCGCCGCGATACTTGGAGCCTGCAATCAAGGCCCCCATATCGAGCGCGACTACCCGTTTATTCTTCAGGCCTTCCGGGACATCCCCTGCGACGATCCGTTGGGCAAGGCCCTCTGCGATGGCCGTCTTTCCCACGCCAGGTTCGCCGATCAAGACAGGGTTGTTCTTGGTCCTTCTGGAGAGAACCTGAATGACACGCCGGATCTCCTCATCTCGCCCGATGACAGGGTCTAACTTCCCCCTCCTGGCAAATTCTGTAAGATCGCGGCTGTATTTGGCAAGCGCCTGATATTTGTCCTCCGGGTTCTGGTCTGTTACCCTTTGGGCCCCTCGTATCTCAACAAGCCCTTTGAGTATCTTGTCCCTCGTGGCCCCAAGGTTTTTGAGGACCTTTGCCGCCGCGTCATCACTCTCTACAATCCCGATGAATATGTGTTCTGTACTCACATACTCATCATGCATCCGTTCGGCCTCCTTCTCTGCGGCATCAAATACTCCCTTTAACCTCGGTGTAATATATATCTGTCCCATACTGCCGGGTCCGGAGACCCTCGGAATCTTCTCCATCTCCCGGTGTACTTCCTTTTCTAAGGTTGTTAAATCAATCTCCAGCCTTTTGAGGAGTTGAGGTACGATCCCTTCTCTCTGCTTGATCAGTGATAGGAGGATATGTCCGGTATCTATCTGCTGGTGGTTGTACCTCTCCGCCGTCTTCTGGGCCTCTGACAACGCCTCCTGTGCCTTGTAGGTGAAGCGATCCATGCGCATATCCTTACCTCCTCCCGGTTTTCTTTGCTTCTACCTTGAGCTTTGGGAGTAAAGCCGGGTATTCCCCTCTGATCTTCCGGGGTTTACCAACCCCTCCCGCTCATAGAGGCGGAGGGTCTGTGGATGGATAGACAGCATCTGCGCGGCGATCCCGATCATGTACAGTGGTATGTCCCGATCATCCCGTAACATCTATCTCCCCCCTGTCAGGCGTTCCCGTGGATTTTCTTTATACAACAAAGAGCGTTTTCTAAAGAGGTCCTTATCCGCTTCACTGATCTCCTTGGGTATGGCAACCATGATCTTGACGTTCTGATCGCCATCTCCACCTCCTTTCAGGTGTGGTATCCCCTTCCCCTTAAGCCTGAACAACTGGCCGCCCTGAGTGCCCTGGGGTATGGTCATGGAGGCGATCCCGTCCATGGTCGGGACCTCGATCTTTGCGCCGAGGGCGGCCTCACTGATCGTTACAGGGACTTCGCAATAGAGGTCGTCGCCCTTTCGCTCAAAGAAGGAGTGGGGTCTGATCACAGGGATGATATAAAGGTCACCAGGTCCTCCACCCCTGATGCCGGCGCCGCCTTTTCCTGCAACCCGCACCTTTGTCCCGTTATCAACGCCGGGAGGGATCTTGACTAAGATCCGTTCCGATTTCATGGCTGTCCCCCCTCCGCTGCATACCCTGCACGGAGGGGCCATGGAGCCTCTTCCTCTGCACTGGGGACATGGAGAGGAGACTCGCATGAAGGCAGCCCCGCTCTCCACAGTCCCTTTGCCCTTACAGGTGGGGCAGGCCGCCTTTTTCCCCCCTGGTTCTTCACCTGAACCACCACAATGCCCGCAGGGAATCTCCTTCTG
>JACROQ010000039.1 GCA_016214375.1 Nitrospirota bacterium
CACACCGCTTCTGAAGGCGAGGGATACGAGCCTGCCGATGGCCTCATTTTGTGAGCCCTCACAGCCGCCTGCCTTGCCCATATTACAGAAGACCTCGAAAGGCCCTCCTTTTTCATCCTCGTTGATGGTGACATAGAGGTCACCGCAGGAGGTCTTCATCCGGGTTGTAACCCCGGCTGTCATCTTTGGCCTCGGTCTTGGATGAATAATCTGGGGGATTGCCGTTTCTTTCTTTTCTTCTGACCTGCTGCCCGCAGTCTTATCACTGCTTCCGACATTCATCACCTGCTCTGAACGGCTTCCGTCTCTGTAGACAGTAATCCCCTTGCACCCGAGCCTGTATGCGAGCAGATACGACTTTTTAACGTCTTCCCCTGTGGCCCCTTTCTGGAGGTTGATGGTCTTTGATACCGCGCTGTCTGTATATTCCTGGAATGCCGCCTGCATACGAACATGCCACTCCGGAGAGACATCATGGGCTGTTGCAAATACGGTCTGCCACTTTGCCGGCACTTCGTCCAAGCCCCGCACAGAGCCATGATTGGCGACGATCTTGTCCGCCAGATTGCTGCTCCAGAAACCCTCAGCCTTTGCCACATCCACGAAGGCCTCCAGCGTATAGGGGAGGTGTTCGCCGCCCATCACATTCTTATACCAGATGAGACTGAACTCCGGTTCACAACCCCCTGAGGTGTCCGCGATCATGCTCAAGGTCCCTGTCGGCGCCACCGTGGTAATATAGGCATTCCTGAGTCTTTTTCCCTCCCTCTGATAGACAGAGCCCTCCCAGTTAGGGAATACACCGCGCTGCTGGGCCAGTTTCTCAGATTCGCTATGACCTATCGCCCGGATAAATCTCATGACACTCCGGGCCGTTTCTATCCCGTCGGTGGAGTCATAGGGGACACCAAGCTTAAAGAGCATCCTTGCAAAACCCATCACCCCAAGCCCGATCTTTCTGTTTCCTTTCGTGACCTCCTCTATCTGCGGGATGGGATAATGATTCATGTCGATCACGTTATCGAGGAAGTGAACAGAGGTGCGTACGGTACGTTCAAGTTTGTTCCAGTCAATAGTCCACTTTCCGGCATCCAGGCTGACATGGGACTCCAGGTTTATGCTGCCCAGATTACAGGATTCATAGGGGATGAGCGGCTGTTCGCCGCAGGGATTTGTGGCCTCGATACAGCCGACATGCGGCGTAGGATTGGCCCTGTTTGTGGTATCGATGAAGAACAGGCCTGGCTCGCCGTTCCTCCATGCATTCGCAGCGATCTTGTTAAAGACCTCTGCCGCAGAGATCTTGGACATGATCTGGCCTGTCCTCGGATTCAGCAGCTCATAGGAATCCCCTTTTTCCAGGGCCTCCATAAACCGGTCAGTAACAGCCACGCTGATATTGAAGTTCGTGATCTCGTTCTCGTTGGATTTACAATCGATAAATTTCAGGATATCCGGGTGGTCTACGCGAAGGATCCCCATGTTAGCCCCACGCCTTGTCCCCCCTTGTTTAACGGCCTCTGTGGCGTGATTAAAGACCTTCATAAAGGAGACAGGACCCGATGCCACGCCGCCGGTAGTCCGCACCACATCGTTTTGGGGTCTCAGCCTTGAGAATGAAAACCCTGTCCCGCCGCCGGACTTGTGGATGATGGCCGCCTGCTTGACCGATTCAAATATCCCGTCCATGGAGTCCTCAATAGGCAGGACAAAACAGGCAGAGAGTTGCTGCAGCTCCCTCCCTGCATTCATCAGGGTAGGGGAGTTAGGGAGGAGTTCCTTCCGCATCATCAGGTTATAGAATTCTTCCTCAGTCTTTTTAACGTCGGCATTGGGGTTATAGAGAAGGTCTGCCTCTGCGATATTACGTGCCACCCTCCGGAACATGTCCGTAGGGGTCTCCGTTACCTGTCCCTTGTCATTCTTGGCCAGGTAGCGCTTCTCTAAGACCTTGATCGCATTCTGAGAAAATAATGAATCTGTAACCTCTCTGGTTGGCATAGACACCCTCCTCTTACTTACTTATTTATTAGAACAGTTTGAACTCACGGAGAAGCGAAACAAATGAAGTGAGCAGAGTGTATGTCAGGCAAACTTCTTTGTCAAGAGAAATTTCTATATGTTGTGATTTTATTTTAGGGTCTATCCACCATTTTGTGGATTTGTTGAGGAAAAGGTGTGGATAGGTTGTGGAAAAAGGCGGCTTCTACCGCTTCTTTAGGGCCTCGGCGACAGTCTGCCCAATGAGGGCTGGATTACGCACCACATGGATGCCAGCCTTTTCCATCGCGGCCATTTTTTCGGATGCCGTGCCCTTGCCGCCGGAGATGATGGCGCCGGCATGTCCCATCCTTCTTCCGGGCGGTGCTGTGATCCCGGCAATAAATCCAACAACCGGCTTTGAGAGGTTCCCCTTACTATACTCTGCGGCGCGCTCTTCTGCATCTCCCCCGATCTCACCGATCATGACAATGGCGTCGGTTTCCCTGTCCTTTTCAAACATCTCCAGGAGGTCAATAAAGTTTGTCCCGTTGACAGGGTCTCCGCCGATTCCGATGCACGTAGACTGTCCAAGACCGGCCTTTGTGACCTGCCAGACCGCCTCATAGGTGAGGGTTCCACTCCTCGATATTACGCCGACCCGACCTTTTTTATGGATAAAGCCTGGCATGATCCCGATCTTGCACTCCTCAGGGGTGATGATCCCGGGGCAGTTAGGTCCGATGAGCCTGCTCTTTTTCCCGGCCATGAACCTCCTGGCCTGGACCATGTCCATCACAGGGATCCCCTCGGTAATGCAGACGATCAGGGCGATTTCCGCCTCTGCGGATTCCATGATGGCATCTGCAGCAAATGGCGGAGGGACAAAGATCATGGATACATTAGGCTTAGCAGTATCCACTGCCTCCCGGACCGTATTGAATACAGGGACACCCTCAAACTCAGTCCCGCCCTTGCCGGGTGTGACTCCGGCCACAATATTGGTTCCATACTCCATGCAGGCGCTGGTATGGAACGAACCCTCCTTACCCGTGATCCCCTGCACCCTTCCCAGATGTCCGAGGCGACCTGGAGATTCAGTCCTGATCCCTTCAGCATCTCAAGACCTTCTTTGGCATTTGTCCCCTCAAGACGAACCACAAGCGGGACCTTGATCTCGACCTCATTTGCCGCATCGATGATACCGCCGGCAATCCTTTCACAGCGCACAATGCCGCCGAATATGTTGACAAAGACCCCCTTTACGTTTTTGTCTGCAAGGAGGATCTGAAAGGCATGTTTCACCGTCTCTTTGGATGCCCCGCCTCCCACGTCTAAGAAATTGGCAGGCTCACTCCCCGCCAGTTTGATCACATCCATCGTGGCCATTGCAAGCCCGGCCCCGTTGACCATGCACCCGATATTGCCATTGAGTTTTACATAGTTCAGACCGTGCTTTGATGCCTCAATCTCAAGCTCCTCCTCCTCGTCGAGATCACGCAGGGCCTTGATGTCTTCATTCCTGAAGAGCGCGTTGTCGTCAAAGCTCATCTTGGCATCGAGGGCGATGAGTCTTTTATCCTTGGTGATGACGAGGGGATTTATCTCAATCAGCGAGGCCCCCTTCTGTGTCAGGAGCTTGTAGAGGTTCCCGGCCATGGCAATGAACTGTTTGGCAATCTCCGGTTCGAGTCCGAGACTGAACGCCATATTCCTGCCGTTGAACGGCAGAAAACCTACAGAGGGATCAATATACTCCTTGATCACCTTTTCCGGCGTTCTTTCGGCAACCTCCTCGATTTCCATACCTCCTTCAAGGCTTGTGATAAAGACAGGACGGCTATAGGTACGGTCAATTAAGATACTCAGATAGAGCTCTTTAGCGATGTCCACCCCTTCCTCAAGGAGCAGTTTCTTGACGCATCTTCCTTCAGGACCTGTCTGGTGGGTGACGAGAGTCTTTCCCAAAAGTTCCTTTGCGAACCTTGCGACATCCTTTTTCTCTCTCGCAAGTTTTACCCCGCCTGCCTTCCCCCTGCCGCCTGCATGGATCTGTACCTTTACAACGACCACATTAGAATGGATCTCTTTTGCATATTGTTCCGCCTCATCCACAGAATATACAGCCTTCCCCTGTGGAACCGGAATATTGTACTGGGCAAACAACCTCTTTCCCTGGAATTCATGGATATTCATATCAAGACTCCTCTCAATCTCAACAGTATGGCGGCCTTAAAACAGTGCCAGATATTATCATTACTCTTGCAATAAATCAATAGAAAAATGAGGGATAAAAAAGTGTTGCTTTCCCATAAAATGTCTCATAAAATATGTACATAACCTGTACATAAAGGGAGACGAGATGCATTCAATAGCCATGAAGTATAAACATCTTAAATTGGATCAAAAAAAGATCGACTTTGCCAAACGATATTTCGGCGTTAAGACAGAGCAGGAAGCCATTGACCGGGCGCTCTCTTTGTTGATGGAAGAAGAACAAATTGTGAAAGCCATGAAGCCCTTAAAAGGCGCACTGAAGGATGATAACAGGAAATGGCCATACCTGTAACCGGCAAAGTTCTTATTGATACGAATGTCTTCATTGATTATTTGCGTCAAGAGCTTCATGCCGATTGGGTGTTCGGTCGTGTGGGGAACACGATCCGTTTTCTTTCTTCGATAGTCTTGATGGAACTTCGTCTGGGCGCTGATACCCCTAAACGGAAAAGGATGGTGGATAAGATAAAGTCCGCCTTTCCGGGTGACCGCCTGATAGCTCCGTCGCCGCAACTCTTCGACGAGGCCGGACGATTGTTCAGAACCCTTTACGGAGATGGCTCAGGCTTCACCGACAGACTTGGTCCAATCAATGATCTCCTGATCGCTCTAACAGCGAAGCAAATCGGCGCCACAGTCATCACCAGCAATCTTGCTGAGTTCAACCGCATTAAAGAGCATCTTCAGGGTTTATCTGTTGCCAGTCCGGGTCTGGAACGTACAATACCCATGTCTTGAATCGAGGCGGGCAGGGTGTCTGCACCCCTGCCGACAGGCTGGGATTGGGTGGATTTAAAAGGTGGTATGGGAAGAAATAGGCCGGCAGAAAGTGGAATGCTTTTGCAACTTACTTAATAGTTAGGCATAAACAACAATGAAGCCTGTAGTACAAAACGAAAGAACCGGCTGTGGCATTGCGAGCGTCGCAGCGCTGACAGGCGTCAGCTACGTTCACGCCAAAGTGCAGGCTGGCCGGCTCGGAATATCTGCTGAAGATCCGAAGCTGTGGTCCGATACTAAGTACGTTCGAGCTCTATTAAGCAGGTTTGGGATGTCAGCATCGGGAAAGGAACAAAAATTTAATTCTTGGGAGAAGCTGCCTGATCTTGCTCTCCTCGCCATCAAATGGCATCTCGAAAAGGGCAAGCCATGTTGGCACTGGGTGGTGTTTGTACGGGAAGCGGAATCGAGCTATGTCCTCGATCCCAAGAAAACGCTGAAGAAGAACAAACGAACAGACTTTGGGCGAATGAGACCGAAGTGGTTCATCGAGATCTATGCCTAACAAGCGCTTCGAGATGGACTCGCTGTGTCGGCGCTTCGCGCCTCCTTCGCGCGCCGCTCAAGCTTGTCGTTATGTGGGTATATTAAAAGGGGGGGCTGAAACGATGCCTATTGTCGAATTCCGGGGACATCATAC
>JACROQ010000040.1 GCA_016214375.1 Nitrospirota bacterium
TTCACGAAATATCGTCAAGTTCATCTTTGACAGGCACCAGAATGTCCTGGGAAGCAAATTCAGGACAAAGCTGATATTGGCCTTTGTCGGATTCTCCATCATCCCCTCGATCCTCCTCTTTATTGTGGCCAGCGGTCTCCTGACCAGCAGCATCAATAACTGGTTCAGCATACAGGTTGAGAAGTCTCTCAAGAGCTCCTTTGACGTTGCCCAGAGTTTTTATGAAAAGGCCAAAACCGACACCCTTTATTCAGCAGAGGTCCTGAGCCTGTATATCGCGAAAAATAACCTGCTTCAGCGGTCTGCAAAACCGGAACTGGCAAAGGCCATCGAAGAGAAAAAGGCAGAACTCCATCTCTCCGGAGTCGAGCTTTTTGATGCCAGGGCACGCCTGCTAAACCGCTCTATAGACAAAAACCTCGTAAAGAACGGGTTCTTAAAGACGGCCCCGGAGCTGGTGCAAAAAGGGGCCCAGGGAGAAAAGCTGGCGATTGTCAGGTCTTCAAAGGCCGGAGACATCATCATAGGGATAGCCCCCGTCTATTCACCGGATGGACCTGCAAGAGAGATCGTCGGTGTCATCGCCGTGTCCACCACCATAAAAAGCAGCCTTGTCTCCAAGATGGAGGAGATTACACGGCTGTTTGAAGAGTACAAGCAGATGGTATCCCTTAAAGGGCCGATAAAGAGCAGCTACCTCCTATCCTTCTCTATCATTACACTCCTGATCATCTTCTCGGCCGTATGGTTCGGCTATTATCTTGCCAGAGGGATCACCATCCCGATTCAGAAACTTGCTGAGGCTACAGAGGCCGTGGCAAATGGGAACCTCGATGTCCGGGTAGAGACAGGGACGAGGGATGAGATCGGGGTGCTGATCACCTCCTTTAACAAGATGACTGAAGACCTCAAACAGGGCAAGCTGAGTCTGGAGGATGCCTACAGATCTCTGAAGGATTCGTCTGTAGAGATCGAGCAGAGAAGGGCCTATATGGAGACGGTCCTGGAAAATGTCGCCACAGGGGTGATATCGATCGACAAAAACGGGGATATTACGACCTTTAATCATGCGGCAGAGAGCATCCTGGGGATACACAAAGAGGATATCAGGGGCAAAGGCTTTCAGGAGATTTTAAGCCGCATCCCCACAGAGGTGGCAAGGGATATCATCCGGAAGGTCAGGGGGGGCGGCGGGATCATCGAGAACGAAGAGATCCAGTTTAATATGAATAACCGGAATATAACGCTCAGGATCAAAATGACGACATTATATGACACAGACGGCCATTTCCTGGGCAATGTCATTGTCTTTGACGATCTCTCAGAGCTGATCAAGGCGCAGAGGATAGCGGCATGGCAGGAGGTGGCAAAAACCCTCGCCCATGAGATCAAAAACCCCCTGACCCCGATTCAGTTATGTACGGAAAGACTGAGGAAAAAACTGTTTGAGAACGCGGTTGAGGCCGTCAACGGGAATGGCCATGTGTGGATAAAGACAGAGCTTGACCCTAAGAACCACAGGCTCCGCGTCATGATTGCTGACGACGGAATCGGCGTATCTCCTGAGGATAAGGACAAATTGTTTGTCCCCTACTTTTCGAGAAAGAAGACAGGCACCGGTCTGGGACTGGCCATTGTAAACCGGATCATCTCGGATCATAATGGCAGGATTATGGCCAGTGATAACAGCCCCACGGGGACAAAGTTTATTATTGAATTACCTGTTTAAGCTATGCCGGATCACATACTAATCGTTGATGATGAAAAAGGGATTCTGAGCGCCCTCTCAGGGGTCCTCGAGGATGAGGGCTATACCATTGCCACTGCAGAGAGCGGCGGCGAGGCGCTGAAGAAGATTGAGAAGGATACCCCCTCTGTCGTCCTGCTTGATATATGGCTTCCGGATATTGACGGGCTTGAGGTCTTAAAGGAGATCAGGAACACCCGCAAGGGCGTCATCGTTATCATCATGTCAGGGCATGGGACCATTGAAACAGCGGTCAGGGCCACAAAGCTGGGGGCCTATGATTATATTGAGAAGCCCCTCTCCATGGAGCGGGTCACGCTCCTCATCAGGCATGCAATCCGCCAGCAACGTCTGGAACTGGAAAATGTACAGCTCAGGAGAAAGTTTGAAAAATGGGAAGATATCATTGGAGAGAGCCCCTCTGTGCACCACCTGAAGGAGCAGATCAGGATCGTCGGGGCATCCAACAGCAGGGTCCTGGTCACAGGAGAAAACGGCACAGGAAAGGAGTTGGTCGCCCGTTCAATACACCTTGCAGGTCCGAGGGCCGGTAAATTGTTCGTTGCGGTCAATTGTGCGGCAATCCCTGAACCCCTTATCGAGAGCGAGTTATTCGGTCATGAAAGGGGGGCCTTTACCGGGGCCATTTCTGTACAGCAGGGGAAGTTTGAGCTTGCAGACGGAGGGACCCTCTTTCTGGATGAGATCGGGGACATGAGCCTGAACACACAGGCCAAGGTATTGCGCGTCCTGCAGGAACAGGAATTCCAGAGGGTCGGGGGAAATAGAAACATAAAGGTCGATGTCCGGGTCATCACGGCGACCAATAAAAATCTCTCTGAAGAAATTAAGAAGGGGGCATTCAGAGAGGACCTTTACTATAGGATCAATGTCATTGCCATTCATGTCCCCCCGCTGCGCGAAAGGAGGGAGGACATCCCCCTTCTTGCAAGACATTTCCTGAGCCAGATCATCAGAGAACAGGGGCTGCGGGAGAAGGCATTGACAGAGGAGGCGGCAAAATTGCTGATGGGGTATGACTGGCCCGGCAATGTCAGGGAACTGCGCAACCTGATGGAGCGGGTTGCGATCATGGTCCAGGGAGGACGTATCCTGCCGGGAGATATGACGATGATCTCCGGGGAAAGCGCCCATCCCGTCGGGGCGCCATTCTTAGACGATAAGTTTGACTCCCTGCGGGAGGCCCGGGCCGTTTTTGAGCGGCACTACATCATAGAAAGACTAAAAGAGAACAACTGGAATATTACACGGACTGCTGAAGACCTGAAGATAGAGCGGAGTAATCTGCACAGGAAGATGAAACTATTGGGGATAGAAGAGAAAGGAGGAGCAAATTGTCAGAGCTACGAAAAGATCCTGTAACTGGAAGGTGGGTGATTATCTCTTCTGAAAGGGGAAGGAGGCCGTCTGATTTTCAGGAGGCCCCCCCGAAGCGGAAAGGCGGCTTCTGTCCCTTTTGTGCGGGAAATGAAAGGTTTACACCGCCCGAGATACTGGCCTACCGTGAACCCGGAACCGCCCCGAATTCCCAGGGTTGGAGCCTCCGCGTCGTACCGAATAAGTTCCCTGCCCTGAAGATCGAAGGAAACCTGGACAAGACCGGCATCGGCCTTTTTGACAAGATGAACGGGATCGGGGCCCACGAGGTCATTATTGAAAACCCCTCCCATGAAATGACGATGACAAAACTCCCGGAGAAAAAGATAGAGGATATCCTATGGGCCTACAGAGACAGGGTAATCGATTTAAAAAAAGACCCCCGCTTTCAATCGATACTGATCTTTAAAAACGAGGGAGAGGCGGCAGGCGCATCCCTTGAGCACTCTCATTCTCAACTGATTGCGCTCCCGATCATCCCGCGGCAGGTGTCTGAGGAGATCGAGGGGGCAAGGCTTTACTATAACTATAAGGAGCGGTGCATCTACTGTGATATTGTCCGGCAGGAGATGTATGCCGAGGAGAGAAACGTGGCGGAAAATGAGCACTTCCTTGCCATAACACCCTTTGCAGCCCGGTTCCCCTTTGAGACCTGGATCATCCCCAAGACCCACAATGCATGTTTTGATGAGTCACAACCGTGGGAATACAGCAGTCTGGCGAGGATTCTTAAGAACGTGCTCCAACGGCTTGATAAGGTATTGAATATCCCTCCTTATAACTATATTATCCATACATGCCCGCTGCGAAGCCAGATGAGGGAGTTCTACCACTGGCATGTGGAACTAATACCCAAACTGATACGGATCGCCGGGTTTGAGTGGGGATCAGGGTTCTATATCAATCCAACCTCGCCGGAGGAGGCGGCAAAGTTTTTAAGAGAGGCCAAAGTTGCAACTTGACCCGTTTTAATCTCATATCTCAATTGACCCCGCAGGGGGATCAGCCTGACGCTATCAGGATACTTAGCGAAAGGATCAAGGGGAAGACAAGGCATCAGGTGCTCCTGGGGGTGACCGGGAGCGGAAAGACCTTTACCCTTGCAAACGTCATAGAACAGATCCAAAAGCCGGCCCTCGTCATCGCCCCCAATAAGACACTCGCTGCCCAGCTCTACCACGAGTTCCGGTACTTTTTCCCGGGAAATGCCGTGGAGTACTTTGTCAGCTACTACGACTACTACCAGCCTGAGGCCTATATCCCCCAATCAGACACCTATATCGAAAAGGACTCTTCGATAAATGATGCCATAGACCGCATGCGGCACTCTGCCACCACTTCCCTCCTCCAGAGAAATGATGTGATCATCGTCGCCTCGGTCTCCTGCATCTATGGGCTCGGTTCACCGGAGGCCTATCAGGGGATGCTCCTCTATCTCGAGGAAGATATGGATGCGGACCGGGATGAGATATTAAGAAAACTCGTAGACATCCAGTATGAGCGGAATGACATCGACTTTCATCGCGGCACGTTCAGAGTTCGCGGGGATGTGATCGAGATATTCCCTGCATCTTCTGAGGAGTCCTGTGTGCGGGTTGAGTTATTTGGCGACTATATAGACTCTATATCAGAAATAGACCCGCTGAGGGGAAGCGTCATAAAACGCCTCCCCAAGGCGGCGATCTATCCGGGCACCCATTATGTCATACCCCGCTCCAGGCTGAAGCGGGCCCTTGAGGCCATCAAGATAGAACTCGCAGAACGGATCAGATACTATGAAGGCCGGAACAAGCTGCTTGAGGCGCAGAGGATTGAGCAGAGGACTAATTTTGACTTAGAGATGATCAAGGAGATCGGATACTGTCATGGGATAGAAAACTACTCGCGGCACCTGAGCGGGAGGATGCCCGGAGAACCGCCCCCTACCCTCCTCGATTATTTTCCAAAGGACTTTCTCCTCATCATTGATGAAAGCCATGTCACCATCCCCCAGATCAGAGGGATGCATGAAGGTGACCGCTCAAGGAAGAAGAGCCTGATAGAATACGGGTTCAGGCTCCCGTCCGCGCTCGATAACAGACCTCTGGCCTTCCAGGAATTTGAAAGGTGTGTCAACCAGGTGATCTATGTATCCGCCACGCCGGGTCCTTACGAGCTTGAAAAGGCAGGGGGGGATCTGGTAGAACAGATTATCCGTCCTACAGGGCTTACAGACCCCGATATTATCATCAAGCCGGCAAAGGGGCAGGTAGACGACCTGCTGGGGGAGATACGGAAGAGGGCCGAACGGGGAGATAGGGTCCTGGTGACCACCCTGACCAAGCGGATGGCAGAGGACCTCACAGAATATTATCATGAACTGGGGGTAAAGGTCCGCTATCTCCATGCGGAAGTAGACACCTTAGAACGGACAGAGATTATCAGGGACCTCAGGATCGGAAAGTTTGATGTGCTGATCGGCATCAATCTCCTCCGTGAAGGGTTGGACATTCCCGAGGTATCCCTTGTCGCCATCCTGGATGCAGACAAGGAGGGATATCTCAGGTCTCATACCTCCCTCATACAAACGGCAGGGAGGGCGGCGAGGAATATCTCCGGAGAGGTGATCATGTATGCGGATACAGTTACAGGTTCCATGAGAAAGGCGATCGATGAGACCAATCGCAGGCGGAGGATTCAGGAGGAATATAATCAGGCAAACAACATCACCCCGGTGGGGATCACAAAGGGGATTCCGGAGAGGCTGTATGAAATATCCGAGGGGGACTACTACACCATCGCCACAGTGAAAGAGGAGGTAGAAGAATATATCCCTGAAAACAAACTATCTCCTATGCTAAAATCCCTGGAAAAGGAGATGAAGGAGGCGGCAAAGAGGCTTGAGTTTGAACGGGCTGCCGGGTTGAGGGATAAAATAAAACTGCTTAAAGAGAGGGGGATGGGTTTAAATTAGCAGGCTGCTGAAAAAGTCTATCACCCTGTCATTCTGAGGAGCCGGAGGCGACGAAGAATCTGACACGAAGTGTCATCCTGAGCGAAGCGAAGGATCTGAAAAACATCAGATCCTTCGCTTCGCTCAGGATGACAAGCTGAGAGACTTTTTCAGCAGCCTGTTAGGCATATTTGTAAATATAGATACCGAGGATCGAACCCAGGAGGGTCAATAGATTAGCCCGCAGGGTGAACCCGATGGTAAAAGAGAAGAGCCTGAGGTCTAACGTGACCGGTGGGGTAAGCCCAATCTGAAAGCCGGTGCTGAATATATTCCTTAGCGGGCCTTCCGGAGAGATCGTCTTGAGTATCTCCCCCAGGACACCCCCCAGCGAGGCCCCTATCAGGATCAGGAGGAGAAGAAGCCACATATTCTTTTTAAAGGCGGCCATACCGGGTTAATATTATAGGAAAATAGGATTAAGTTCAAGAGGATATATAAATGCAGAGGATTTCGACCATACTGGATAAGCTCATAAAGCAATATGGGCTTGAAGGGAAGATGAACGAACTGGTGCTGGCGGACAAGTGGGAGGCCATCGTGGGGAAGATCATTGCCGACCATTCCTATCCTGCCGGTATCCGTTACAAGAGGCTCTATGTTGTCGTAGACAGCCCTGTATGGCTCCAGGAGATGAGCTTCTATAAGGAAGAGATCATCGGGAAGGTGAACAACTATTTCGGGAAAAAGATTATTAAGGAAGTCTATTTCAAGTGAAACGCTCACGAGCCAAGGAGCTTGCAAAAAAACATGGAAATGTCACCCTGAGCCGAAGGCGAAGGGTCTGATGCACCGGGTTAATCAGATTCTTCGCTTCGCTCAGAATGACAGGTTACGGGTATTTTCAGGTGAATTTACCTGGCCCTTTTTAACAGACATATATAGGGTAGGTTCCTGTACTTCTGCTGATAGTCTAACCCATAACCCACCACAAACTGCTCCGGGATCTCAAATCCCTTGTAGGCCACAGGCAGGTCCACAATCCTCAAGGCAGGCCTGTCAAGGAGGACAACCACCTTCAGCGAAGCCGGATTCCTTGCCTTAAGGATCCTCAGCAGATAGCCCAGGGTAAAGCCTGTATCAATGATATCTTCAACAACTAAGACGTCCCGGTTTGTGATATCGATATCGAGGTCTTTCATAATCCTTACCGCGCCTGTCTCACTCTTTTCTGTATAGGACGAGATAGACAAGAAGTCAACATAAAGGGGCATATCTATGGCCCGCATCAGGTCTGCAACGAAAACACATCCCCCTTTCAGGACACAGACAAGGACAAGATCTTTTCCGGCGTAGTCCTTAGATATCTGGCTGCCGATCTCCCTGATCTTGTCCCTGATCTCCTCCCCAGTGATAATAACTTCACCTATTTCTCCCATGACGGCCCCCCCTTATCTTTCCTGACTCCCCTTTCCTTGACAGCGATATTTTGAAGTGGTACGATAGAGTTGCCCTGAGGATTCAGGATCAACAAGATGTCCTGATGGGAACCCCCCGGAGGTGATCAAAGGGGCCCCAAAGAGGCGTAAGGAGTTCGAAGAGTTAGCAAGCTGACGAGCAGTCAGAAGTTAGCTTGGCGAATCTACCCTCTTGGACAGCATGATCCTGGAACCCAGGGTTTTTTATTCCCCAATCCCGTATTTGCTGAGAAGCTGCCTGTAATCCTTCCCATAAAAGAGCTTTATATTCAGCTCTGGATAAACCTTCCTGAGGAGCTTCACCTTTTTGTTCTTTTTTGTAACAAGACTCTGCTTCATGGTTGTCAGTTCGATATACAGGTCAAGGTCAGGGAGGTAAAAGTCCGGGGTAAAGCTCTCGACAACCTTGCCCGACTCATCCCACCGCACCGGAAAGGTCTTTGGCTCATACGCCCACCGGATCTGATAAAAATTCAATATGCTGGCAAATTCCTCTTCGCTCGGATGTGCAAAACCGATCTCCCTCTCTTTTTTTAGCTCATCTACATCTTCAAATTCATCTGAAAATCCCTGAAGGGTACAGACCTCCTCTAACAGGTTGACCATCCTCCTGATTTCAGGGAGCATCGAGGCAGGGATCGCAACCCCCTTTTCCGTAGGAAGCGAGTCCCCCTCGCGGGTCTTGATATGGAGGCGGATATCTATAAAAGATTGCTGTCCCTCTC
>JACROQ010000041.1 GCA_016214375.1 Nitrospirota bacterium
CTACCCCAATATCCTGAAGAAGTTTTATCCCGACATTCCTCAATACCATACTCCCGGAACTGTCAAACTCTGGGAGTCCCCCGGCAGAGCCGGGGGTTTACCCATGATTAATTAGAGGAGGCCATCAGGGTCTTTGGCATTGATGTCACGGGAAAGATTGCAATCGATATCGGGGCGTCGACAGGCGGTTTTACAGACTGTCTCCTGCAGCACGGGGCCAGGAAGGTCTATGCCGTGGATGTGGGGTATGGACAACTGCATTGGAGGCTGCGACAAGACCCCAGGGTTGTCAATCTTGAAAGGACGCATATCCTGCGGCTCGAATGGGGCCTGATCCAGGACCCTATAGACATCGCCGTTGCGGACCTCTCATTTATATCCCTTACCCGGATACTCCCTGCATTGTGGGATCATCTTCCCCCTGGGGGGGTTATCATCACATTGATCAAACCGCAGTTTGAGGTCGCTAAAGGAGAGGTCGGACAGGGAGGTGTGATGCGGGATAAGACGAAGATAGAAAAAGCAGTCAATAAGATCAGAGAGTTTGCTGAAAGAAGAGTCGGTTTTAAGGTCAGGGGAATGACCCCCTCGCCTATCTCAGGACAAAAGGGGAACATGGAATACCTCTTGTGCCTGGAGCGATGACTGGCGAACGATTATGAGCCGGGGGCCACAAAGGGGCATGAAAATCCAGCATGTCACCCTGAGTCGAAGGCGAAGGGTCTGATGCCCAGGTTCAATGTGTAAGCAGATCCTTCGGGCATTCGCCCTCAGGATGACACTTCGTGTCAGATTCTTCGCGGAGTTTACCCTGAGCATCGTCGAAGGGCTCAGAATGACAGCAAGGTGGCAGGGTATTTTAAGATAAAAAGGAGGAGCTAAACGTATGAATATCTCTGTGATCGGTGCAGGGTATGTCGGACTTGTCACGGGCGCCTGTTTTGCGGAGTTCGGCATCAATGTGACGTGTGTGGATATGGATGAGGCCAGGATAGAATCCCTGACCAAGGGGACTCCCCCCTTCTATGAGCCCGGATTAGAAGAGCTCATGCGAAAGAATATGAACGAGGGGAGGCTTCACTTCACCGGCGATACGGCAAAGGCCGTGAGGGACTCTGAGATCATCTTTATCGCCGTGGGGACCCCGTCCCGTGCGGATGGTTCTGCCGATCTCTCCTACGTGGATGCGGTAGCAAAGACCATCGCCGGAAACCTCAATGGCTACAAGGTCATCGTGACAAAGAGCACCGTCCCCGTCGGCACCGGGGAGCGCATCCGAAAGATTATTCAAGATAGCGGCAATGCGGACAAGCAATTCGATATTGTATCAAACCCTGAGTTCCTGAGGGAGGGGTCTGCCATTGAAGATTTTATGAGACCCAACCGGGTGGTGATCGGAGCCAACAGTGAACGCGCCGTATCCGTAATGAAGGAGCTCTATCGCCCCCTCTACCTGATCGAGGCCCCTTTCATCATCACCGACATCGAGACGTCTGAGATGATCAAGTATGCCTCCAACGTTTTTCTTGCGACCAAGATCTCTTATATCAATGAGATCGCCAATCTCTGTGAGAAGGTCGGCGCGAATGTGCAGGTCGTTGCAAAGGCCATGGGGTTGGACGGGAGGATCGGGGCCAAGTTCCTCCACCCCGGTCCGGGTTATGGAGGCTCGTGCTTTCCAAAGGACGTCAGGGCGCTCCTGCAGATCGCGGAGAGCCACGGCTATGACCTTAAGATCGCACGGGGCGTCATCGAGGTCAATACCTCCCAGAGGGAATGGATGATCGTCAAGATCGAACATGCCCTGCGCGGTATCAGCGGAAAGACCCTGGGGGTACTGGGCCTCTCCTTTAAACCGAATACGAATGATATCCGGGAATCCCCTGCCATAGACATCATTCAGGGGCTTATAGAGCGGGGGGCGAAGGTCAGGGTGTTCGACCCTGCGGCCATGCAGGATGCAAAGGCGGTCCTCGGCGAGTCGGTCACATACTGCAAGGATGCCTACGATGCGGCTGAAGGGGCGGATGCCGTTGTCCTGACTACAGAATGGAACCAGTTCAGAAACCTCGAATTGGAACGGCTGAAGGGCCTGCTGAAACATCCCGTGTTTATTGACCTGAGAAATGTCTATGAGACAGACAGGATGAGGAAAAACGGTTTTGATTATTATTCCGTGGGGAGGAGCTGACACCTTCCTTACTCCCCCTTGGTTAAAGGGGGACTCAGGGGGATTATTCAAGAAAGGGGATATAACGGATGAAGATACTGGTTACAGGCGGTGCAGGTTTCATAGGGTCCCATATCGTGGACAGACTGATCTCAGAGGGGCATGAGGTGTCTGTCATTGACAATCTCTCCACAGGGAGGATTGAGAATCTTAACCGGAAGGAAGAGTTCTATAAAATGGATATCGTGAGCCCCAGGATAGAGAAGGTCTTTA
>JACROQ010000047.1 GCA_016214375.1 Nitrospirota bacterium
TCAAGGCGGTAATAGAGCTTCCCAAGGTAGAACCTGAGCGCTGCATGATCCGGGTTGAGGGATATGGCCTTCTTGTATATCCAGATGATCTTCTCAGGCTCGCCCTGCTGGAGGTAGAAGTCTTCTAACTTGTGCAGGAGTATCTCACTGTAATTCAGGTAATAGCCCCTCTCCCAGAGATCGGCCGCCTCAGAGCTCTCCCCATCTTCAATCAGCATATCCCCGAGAGTCACATAGGCCGGGATAAAGCCCTTATCCGCCCTGATGATCCCCTTCAGCAACTTCCTGCTCTTGTCCTTATCCCCCTTGGTATATAAATGCCTGGCAAATTCATACCGCAACCCCATTAAAAGTTTTGCATCCTCTCCTCTGTCCCTGCGATGCTTGACAATTCGGCACTGAATTTCGTGGGCGCCATCCCATCTTGCAATCCTGATATAGATATCCCGCAAGCGGTTCAGGGCCTCTACATTAGCGGAGTCTTTTCTGACGATCTCCTGAATAATTGAGATGGCCTCCTCTTAGGAACCGGATAAAACATAATCGTTGGCCAGGGCAAACGGCGCCTCGAGGTTCTTATCATCAAGCTTCCTTGCCCTCTTATGAAATTTTATGGCCTCCGGGTAATTACGCTCCTGTTGATAGGCATCCCCAATCCTCAGGAGGGTATAAAAATGATTGGGTTCTATCTTTATAATATCCCGGAAAAAGGAGATCGCCTGATCATACTTTCCGGAGAGATAGGCATACAGTAGGCATACAGCCCCTTTGAGAAGATGTCCTGAACGCGGGCATCTATCCGCTCCTTCTGCCTGCTTCGCCACTCCCGGAACAGGGTCTTTGCATCCCGGAAGAGGGTGAAGAGTACCACGATGAATGCCCCAAGGGCAAAAGAGAAGAGGAAAAACCCGACCGTAGATATGGAGTAAGACGTCGCTGAGTTCAGATGTACCGTCAGGGACTCCGGATTAAGCCGTTCAAAATAGACGATGACGACTAAGGCGACTACAGCAAACAGTACGATAAAATAACGCATTATACCTCGGACTTTTTACTTCTGCTTTTGTAATTTACCCTGGGCGCATCACCCCACAGCCGTTCTAATCCATAATATAAACGGGCCTCATTATCAAAGATGTTCACGATCACATCCCCATAATCCATCAAGACCCATTCAAGATTGCTAACCCCCTCCAGGTGATGAGGCTTCTCCCCTTTCTTAAAGAGGGACTCATCGATATGATCTGCACACGCCTTGATTTGACGTTTTGAATCGCCGGTGGCGATTACAAAGTAGTCTGCTATAGACGTTATTGCAGAGACTTCAAGCACGATAATATCAGAGGCCTGTTTCCCCTCTAAACATCTTGCGGCCAGTACGGCCTTCTTCTTGCCTGTCAGCGCCTTCTTTGTCTTTGTCGTTGTCGTCAATGATAAAGCCCTTTTTCCATTATATATAACAGAACGGATTCAGGCAACAGATTTTTAACCTCTCTTCCCTCTTTTATCAGCACCCTGAGCCCGGTGGATGAAATATCGCACGGGGTTATCCTCTCAAGGAAGAGGTGATAACGCCCTGTCAGCTTAATGGAGAGCCTGGGGATCTCCCCCTTGTCCAGCTTATCAAGTTCCGTGGACTCAAGCCTGTTTAATGGCGGTATCTCTAAACCCTTCAGATCGATAAACCTGTATCCCGGCCTCTGGATCACAATGAAATGGCACAGTGTCAGGAGCTCATCGGTATCTTTCCACGTCTTGATCTCAAGAAAGGCATCAATACCCAAAATAAAGTACAGTTCAGCCATACCGCTCAGTTCCTTCTGAAAAGCCTTTACCGTATCGATGGAGTAGGAGAAGTCTTTACGCTTCGCTTCGATAGGGGATAGTGAAAAATCTTTATAGGGGGCGACGGCAAGCTCGGCCATGTGCAACCGGTGAGCGGGGTCTATGACCTCAGAGTCTCCTTTATGCGGCGGGATGCCGGTAGGGATAAAGATGATGCCGTCAAGGGAAAAGTGTTCTTTGATTTCAGAAGCAATCCGGAGGTGCCCTGTATGGATAGGGTTAAATGTGCCGCCAAATAGACCGATACGCCGCAAATTGAAATCCCTTATATCTGACGGCTTCGTAAAAAGCGGGGCACCCATTGCTACGAAGTAAATGCAATGGGTCGTGCGGCGTTGCGCTGCATCCTTCGTCATTGAGGCGTACCTAAAAAGTACGCCTCATTCCTCAGGATTTGCGCGCCTTCGGGTACCCACTTGTGGGTGATGGAGCTTTTTACGAAGCCGTCCACTGTCGATAGTTTTTACGAGACCATCATATCTGACTTCACTCCCTTAACTGACCGTCTCCAAGGACAATAAATTTCGCCGAGGTAAGCTCTTCCAGCCCCATCGGGCCTCTGGCATGGATGCGGGTGGTGCTGATCCCGATCTCTGCCCCCAACCCGAACTGGCCGCCATCGTGAAGCCGGGTGGAGGCATTCACAAATACCGCAGCGGCGTCAACCTCCCTGAGAAAGGACATGGCCCGCGGGTGGTCATTGGTCACAATAGCCTCAGAGTGCCTTGAACCATAGGTCTCAATATGCCTCAGAGCCTTTTCCATACTCTCTACGATCTTTATGTTCAGGATCAGATCGAGATACTCTGTATTCCAGTCCTCTTCTGTCGCAGCCCTGATAGAAGGGTCCATGCGGACCACCTCAGGACATCCTCGCAAATCAACACCCCCCTTGCGAAGCCTGTCGATCATTCCAGGCAGAAAGCCCGCGGCTATGTTCCTGTGAACCAGCATCGTCTCCATGGCATTGCACGTGCCGGGCCGCTGCACCTTTGCGTTATAACATATCTCCTGCGCCATTTTCATGTCGGCATATTCATCCACGTAGGTATGGCAGAGCCCCCTGTCATGCTTGATGACGGGGATTTTAGAGTTTGCTGTGACCGTCCTGATCAGTTCCTCGCCGCCGCGGGGGATAATCAGATCGATATATTGATCCAGCTGAAGCATCTCCATAACAGCCTCCCGGTCAACGATGTCTACCATGGTGATCGCACCGTCCGGAAGCCCTGCCTTAGAACCGGCCTCCACCATGACCTCCGCAATGGCCCTGTTGGAATGGATCGCCTCTGACCCGCCCCTCAAAAACACACTGTTGCCGGACTTGATACACAACCCGGCAGAATCTGCCGTTACGTTTGGCCTTGATTCATAGATGATCCCTATCACCCCGATGGGCACCCTGATCCGTCCGACCTGCATCCCGTTAGGCCGCTGCCACATACGGGTAATCTCCCCGACAGGGTCCGGTAAGCCGGCCACGTCCCTCAAACCCTTGGCCATCTCCCTGATCCGCTTCTCGTTGAGGGTCAACCGGTCGATCAGTGCAGGGGAGAGGGACTTCTTCTTTGCGGCATCGATATCTTTTTGGTTTTCCAGCCTCAGCCTCTCTGCCTCTCTCTCTAAGGCATCGGCCATGGATAAAAGGGCATTATCCTTAATGCGGGTAGAAAGGGTCGCAAGCCTACGGGCCCCTTCCCTGGCCTTCTTTCCCTTCTCAGCAATGTAACTCTTGATATCCATAGAACCCTCCACCCCCACCACCTCTTGTTTGCAAAGTTGACGCTCAAAAATACCCAGGTGCAAGGAAGGACAAGAATTTGAGCCGAGGCGTACTTTTGTAGTACGTTGAGGCTCAAATCCGAAGTCCTGACGCCGCACGACCCATTACACTTACTCCGTAGCAATGGGTGCCCCGTATTTTTCAGCGTCAACTAAAACACTACCAGGTTATCCCTGTGTATCACCTCATCATAATCTTTATACCCTAAAATAGCCGCTATTTCACCCGTCTTTTTTCCTTTAATCTTTGCAACCTCCTTCGAGTTATAATTGGTCAATCCTTTGGCAAAGACCTTTCCTGCCGTATCCTCACAGGTGACTGCATCACCCACCTCAAATCCCCCCCCGATATCCAGAATGCCTGAAGGGAGAAGGCTCTTGCCTTTCATCACCAGGGCATCCCGTGCCCCATTATCCAGAATCAAACGGCCGCTCGCGGGGA
>JACROQ010000049.1 GCA_016214375.1 Nitrospirota bacterium
AATACAAATAAACAAATGTAGAGTAGAGAGCTGACGCAGTGACTATAGGCTGAAGTTTGTATTCCCCGTTTCTCACCCTTTCGTCTGTGAGTGTCACAACATCTCAGCCATACCCTATCTTCAACTCCCCCTCATCAGTAGGGTCGAGGGCTGGCGTGCCAGCTGTAGGTGGAGGGTTTCCAGCCTGACTCTTTCGATTACCAGTTGGGTTCACATTTCCACCATGACCACATTTCCAGCCCCCGCCTCGTCAAACGCAGCAGGCGGATTTCCCGCACTACGCTTTCCTGCTAATTTCACCTAAGGGTTTATGTGACCTATCGGTCTGGCAGCGCTTTCAAGCCTTGAAATACTGCACCCTGTAATCGCTGTATAAGCCCAGGGTTTCATAAAACCAGGCTCTACTCCACCTATTCCAGCCAAAACCATGAAGTTTCCTCACACGCATCAGATGTCTTCTGAGCTTCTTCTCCACCCAATCCCTGACATAGCCAAAACACCGACTGGAGTGCCCAATCCGGAAGTAATTCACCCATCCCCGCAGGACTGGATTGAGCAAGTCTATGACTCGGTCTACCAGTTGCGAGTTATACCGACGAAACACATCCTTGAGTTTGCGTATGAGAGCTGTTCGTGCCTTCATCCTCGGTGTGATGTGTACTCCCCACTTGCCTTGACGGGTCTTTGTCCGCCTAAAGTCAAACCCAAGAAAGCTGAATCTCTCATCCCGGGTGAGGTCAACTATCCGTGTCTTCTCTTGATTGATTTGGACATCCAGTTTTGCCACCTCTTCAAGAAGCCGTCTATGGGCCGATTGCAGAAGCCAGTCCCATTTTCGAAAGCCATCGACCAATATGACAATGTCATCGGCGAACCTGGCATATTCAATATAGGTATATCGCCCCTGGCGTGTGACTTCCTTGGCTCGTTCCAGCATCTTATCTACCTCATTAAGATAGATGTTACTTAACAACGGCGAAATTACTCCACCCTGCGGAACACCTCGCTTGCCACTGACTTTCAGGATGTGCTTCAGTAATCGCATCACCCTGTCGTCGTTGACCCGTTGCGCCACTTTCCTAAGCAGAATATCATGACGTACGTTATCAAAGTAGGCCCGGAGGTCTACATCAATGACTCGGGTCTTGTTGAATACGACTGCCTCCGCCACTCGGTTTACCGCCTCATGCGCCCTGCGCTTCGGTCGATATCCGTATGACCCCTCTTGAAAGTCGGCTTCAAAAATCGGCTCCAAAATCAGCTTCAATGCCCCTTGAACCACTCGGTCTCGAATGGATGGAATCCCTAAGACCCTTACCTTGCCCCTCTCCTTAGGAATCTCCTTTCTTCGATTCAGCATGGGGCGGTACGTGCCAGAGACCAGTTCACCACGAATCTGCTCAAGGAAAGCTTCCTTGCCTTTTTCTTCAATGACCTCGAATGTCACGCCGTCAACCCCTGGCGCTCCATTGTTCTTCTTGGCCATGCAATAAGCCTCCTGGAGTGTCTCCATCTTGCAGACATGAACATAGAGTCCCCAGAATCTCCATGCCTTTTCAGACTTCGCCTTTAGGTATATCTCCCTCCTCAGGTCTTGCAAACTTATGGACGCCTTTATCATCCCGTCCTTGCCTCCCAGTGTTGTTGGAAGATTGTTAGCAGCAGGGCTCCTTCACTCCCCGGACATTACTCCGGCTCTTCGCTACTACAAGCCCATCCGTCACCCTCTCATCTTCGGCCAACTTCCCGGTGATACCGGTTATATGGTCTACCTCGCTTCCGAATGATTTCTCTTCGGGATGAGGAGGGCTTCTCCAGTTGCTTTGCGTGTCCTTGTCACCGTGCTATTGCTACCACCCCGCCAGAGTGTGCAGGCCATATCAGTCATTTCAGCCTGCCCATGCTGCCTTCGCCATACGGTTGAGGGCTCGGCCTCTGGGGCTTCGCACTTTCGGGGCCACCTATGCATTCACTTTCGTTACGGCCCGGTGACTCGCTACCATCCTATAGATGGTCTTGTCGATAGGCTTTAGAGCATCGGTTTCCCTCCTCTCTACTATCCAAGCTACAGGGCTTTGACTTTTACCCTCGCAGGTTTATATCCTGCTGAACACGCCAGCCTTTGCTGGACGCACAACCGTACGGTCTGTTTTCCCGAGTACGGCTTTCCAATCATCTTCTTCCAGAGGCTTTCGCAGCTTGAGACCACGGTGCGGAAACAGGTATCGTATACAGTCCGAGGACGAATCCCGGATTGGGAATCCGGCAACTACTTTTTTAACGTCACTTTCTTCATGGCATCCCCGACCTTGATCTTCTGGATCACATCCAGCCCCTGGGTCACCTGGCCGAAGACGGTGTACTTCCCGTCTAAGAAGGGCTGAGGGGCAAGGCATATGTAGACCTGACTGTCTGCACTGTTGGTGTCTGCGGCCCGAGCCATCGCCACGGTACCGGTGGCATGGGTCTTCTTGTTAAACTCTGCCGGTATGTTGACGCCACTCCCGCCGGTGCCATCCCCCTTAGGGTCTCCGCCCTGGATGACAAAACCCGGCTCTACTCGGTGGAATGTCAGGCCGTTATAGAATCCCTTCTCTATCAGTTGCGAAAC
>JACROQ010000048.1 GCA_016214375.1 Nitrospirota bacterium
ATTTAACTGCATAATAGCTATTATGATTATTTCATCTTTCTCTTCTTGATAAATTATTCCATACGGAAAGCGATTAGTCAGGCAGCGCCTCGTATTTTTCGACAATGGTGACCATGCTTTAGGAAATTGCAGGATTAGTTGAATGGCTGTATAAACTTCAATGGCAAAGTCAATCCCCAAATTATCCTGACATTCATTGTAGTAATCAATTGCCTCATTCAACTCTTTTCTTGCCAATGGATGGAAAGAATAGTTCATCGATTGAACTTGTCTCGAATCTCTTTAAAAACTTTTTCTCCTGGAATTGTCTTTACTTTTCCTGTTTTGATATCTTTAACTCTTTTTTCTGCTTCCTTAGCCCATAATTCATCAATTTCTTTTTTTGCTGGATTCAGACTTTCTAATAGTTTGTTCACGAGCAATGTCCTGATATCGACAGGCAAAGATACGGCTTTTGAAATAAGTTTATCTGTTTTTATCATAACGATTCCTTACAGTTATATAATTTATAAAAATACTATACTATTTATAGGTGATAAATACAAGCTGTCGAAAAGAGAGGACAAACTTATCGTTGTTCCCTCTTTTTTATGTAGACAGTTGCGGTAGAATGCTCCTTAATACCGCTTCGTATGCCCTGTAGGCGTCGGCGCTGAACAACACAAAGCGTGCAAGCGCAATATCTGGATGTTCCTTTAAATAATCGCAGACTGTCTTTAATGCGATCTTGGCTGCCTCATCGAGCGGATAACCATAGGCGCCGGTGCTGAGAGAGGGAAAGGCGATGGTGCTGATCCCCTTCTCTGAGGCAAGCTTAAGACTGCTCCGGTATGCGCTTGCCAGAAGCTCTGCCTCTCCCCTGTCCCCGCCATGATAAACAGGCCCTACGGTATGGATGACATACCGTGCCTTCAAATTACCACCAGTGGTTATCACTGCGCTGCCTGTCGGGCATCCCCCGATCTTCCGGCATTCCTCCATAATCTGTGGTCCGCCGGCCCGATGAATGGCCCCATCCACGCCACCCCCGCCTCTGAGGCCTGAGTTCGCCGCATTTACGATGGCTCCGGTATCCTGCTTAGTGATGTCCCCTTCGACGAGTTCTAAGATGGAATTGTTGATGGTTACTTGCATAATGCACCCCGCACTACTCGCTACTCACTACTCATTTCTTGCCTTGACACCTCAACACGTATAGAATATAACCTATTCTTACTGGAGAATAAAGATACCCAAGAAATCAAATGGACAGAGATAGGGAATTTATTATTGTGCTGATAACCGCGAGTTCTGCTGAGGAAGGGGAGAAGATCGCAACGTCGCTTATTGATCACCATCTTGTCGCCTGTGTCAACATGGTCCCATCAGTCAAATCCTTCTTTTTCTGGGAGGGGAAATCAGCTCAAGAGTCAGAGGTTCTGCTGATCGCAAAGAGCAGAAGGCCTCTTCTTGATAAGATAGTAGAACATGTTAAAAAGACCCATAGTTACAAGGTTCCGGAGATCATCGCGCTCCCTATCATTGGGGGATCTGAAGAATATCTGAAATGGGTAAGGGAGAGCACCTCTTAAAGATATACCATTCATTTTTCGAGCGGTTTGGGCCCCAGCACTGGTGGCCCGGGGATACGCCGTTTGAAGTGATCATCGGGGCCATCCTGACCCAGAACACCTCATGGAAGAATGTAGAGAGGGCTATAAATTCCCTTAAGGCGTCCGGTCGTTTTACCCCGAAGGGTCTTTATGATACCCCAATAGACATACTGGCTCAGCTTATCAGGTCTTCCGGATATTTTAATATCAAGGCGAGGCGTCTCAAAAATTTCCTCTTTTTCCTGTTTAATGAATACGAGGGGGATCTGGGTGCCATGCTAAAGGAAGACGGCCTGAAACTGCGGGATAAGCTCCTTAAAGTCAATGGCCTGGGTCCTGAGACGGCAGACTCTATCCTCCTTTATGCGGCCGGATTCCCTATCTTTGTGGTCGATGCCTATACAAAACGTATCTTTTCAAGACATGGGTATATAAAAGGTGATGCTGACTACCATCAGACACAGACCCTCTTTATGGAGAGTCTTCCAAAGAATGAGGATCTTTATAACGAGTATCACGCCCTGATTGTCAGGGTGGGCAAGGACTTATGCAAAAAGAAACCCCTGTGCCGTATCTGCCCTATAGAGTATGATTTGCATAAAAAGGCTAAAAATGTTATAAAAGTTGGTTATGATTGGTAATTTTTTTAAAAAGATAATCGGGACTCAGAATGAGCGGGAATTAAGGCGGCTTCAGATTATTGTGGACCGTATTAATGTCTTTGAACCCCCTATTGCTGCCCTCTCTGATCACGAGCTTAGAGAGAAGACCGTGGAGTTCCGGGCGGCCCTTTCCGATGGCAAGTCCTTAGAGGATATCCTCCCTGAGACATTTGCTGTAGTGCGTGAGGCCTCAAAGCGGGTGCTGGGCATGAGACACTTTGATGCACAGCTCATCGGTGGAATGGTCTTGCACGAAGGGAAGATTGCAGAGATGAAGACCGGAGAGGGGAAGACATTGGTGGCTACGTTACCAGTCTATCTCAATGCCCTGCCGGGGCAAGGCGTTCATGTGGTGACTGTCAATGACTACCTGGCGAAACGCGACAGCCAGTGGATGGGTGAAATATATAAATTCCTGGGTTTGACCGTTGGGCTCATCCAGCATAATATGCCGGACGTGGAACGGCAGCGTGCTTACGCCAGCGATGTTGTTTATGGCACCAATAATGAGTTTGGTTTTGATTATTTGAGGGATAATATGAAGTTTGATCCCTCGATGTTTGCCCAACGGGAGCTTAATTATGCCATTGTCGATGAGGTGGACAGTATATTGATCGACGAGGCCAGGACCCCGCTGAAGATCAACCGGATCATTCCTCAGCTTAAAGAAGGGGCGGATTATACGCTTGAAGAAAAGACCCGCACGGTATCATTGACAGAAGAGGGCAACGCCAGGGTAGAACGTCTCCTTGGACTTGGCAATCTGTATGACCTGTCTAACATGGACATGGTTCACCATGTGATCCAGGGGCTCAAGGCCCATACG
Source organism: Nitrospirota bacterium (assembly GCA_016214375.1). Lineage (GTDB taxonomy): Bacteria > Nitrospirota > 9FT-COMBO-42-15 > HDB-SIOI813 > HDB-SIOI813 > JACRHF01. Next base: position 3,081 of record JACROQ010000048.1, read on the forward strand.
CTGTTTAAACTTGATGTAGACTATGTCGTCAAAGACGGAGAGGTGATCATCGTAGACGAATTTACAGGCAGGCTTATGCCCGGGAGGCGTTATAGCGATGGGCTCCATCAGGCATTAGAGGCAAAAGAGGACGTCACGATTGCAAAGGAGAACCAGACCTTAGCCACGATTACGTTTCAGAATTACTTCAGGATCTATAATAAGCTGGCGGGAATGACCGGAACTGCAGATACCGAGGCCGCGGAGTTTCATAAGATATATAACTTGGAAGTGCTGGTTATTCCGCCTAATAAGCCGATGATCCGGAAAGACAATCCCGATGTGGTCTATAAGAGCGAGCGGGAGAAATTTAATGCCATCGTGGAAGAGATCGCAGAACGCAATAAAGAGGGGCAACCCGCCCTGGTCGGGACGGTCTCTATCGAAAAGTCTGAGAGGCTTTCCGCCCTCTTAAAGAAAAAGGGGGTTAAGCACACGGTCCTGAATGCAAAATATCATGAACTTGAGGCAGAGATCGTGGCCCAGGCCGGCAGGAAGGGTGCGACGACTATAGCGACCAATATGGCCGGGAGGGGGACCGACATACTTCTTGGGGGGAATCCCGATTTTCTTGCCAAAAAGGAGGCTAATGCCCAACCTGACCTTCCTCAGGAGGAGAGGGAAAAGAGGTACAAAGAGCTTAAGGCTCAGTGTGAGAGGGAGAAGGAAGAGGTGATTAAGCTGGGAGGGCTTCATATCATCGGTACGGAAAGGCATGAGGCCAGACGCATTGATAACCAGCTTCGGGGCCGGTCCGGACGTCAGGGTGACCCTGGCTCTTCCCGCTTCTACTTATCACTGGAAGATGACCTGATGCGGATTTTCGGTTCCGAGAGGATTGCCAATTTGATGGATAAGCTGGGCATGGAAGAAGGGACCCCCATTGAGCACAGAATGGTAAGCAGGGCGATAGAAAATGCACAGAAAAAGGTGGAGACCCATAACTTCGATATCAGGAAACACCTCCTTGAGTTTGATGATGTCATGAATCAACAAAGGGGGGTGATCTATGAGCAGAGAAGGCAGATCCTCCAGGGGGAAAGGCTTACTGAAATCCTGTTTGATATGGTAGAAGACCTCCTGGATGACATGATAGCGGTTTATTGCAGTAAGGATATATACCCGGAAGAGTGGGATATCACCGGTCTAAAGGAGGCGTTCTCCCGGGTGTTTTCCGCCGAGATAAATGAGGGGGAGATAGACTTTGTCAACATTGGGCTTGAAGGATTAAGGGAGGTCTTGCTGGAGAAGGTCCGCAAGGCCTATAACGATAAAGAGGGCGAGTTTGGTTCAGAGATCATGAGACGTATCGAGAAGGTTGTCCTTCTTCAGGTCGTTGATACCCAATGGAAGGATCACCTGCTTGCCATGGACCATCTGAAAGAGGGTATAGGATTAAGAGGTTATGGGCAAAAGGACCCTTTGATTGAATATAAACGGGAAGGCTTTGAGATGTTTAATGACATGATAACCCGGATAAAATCAGAAGCCGTAGAACGGTTATTAAAGATCCAGGTGGTAAAGGAAGACCCCATTCCCCAACGGCGTCCCGTTATGCCCCAGTCCATACGCCTTAACCGCGGCGAATCATCTGCACCCAGGCCCGTACAGAAGAGTGAACAAAAGGTCGGCAGAAACGACCCCTGTCCCTGCGGCAGCGGAAAAAAGTATAAAAAGTGCCATGGGGCTTAACCTTAAGACCTCCTTCCCCTTTTTCCGATAAAGAGTCTACAGTTAAGGGACAATCTGATTATCCTTCATTTATCATCTCAATAAGAGGAGACTTCATCCAGTACCGTCATGGGAGACCTCAAACAAGAAAACAGGGAACTAAAGGCTGCAATCAGGCAGATGAAGAAGGAACTTTCCTTCTTTGGCCATGTCAGTAAGGCCCTGACCTCTACCCTCGAATTAGACAAGGTGCTGGATATTATTATGGAAAATGTCCAAAAACTTGTACGGTCGGATGCATGGTCCCTTCTTCTCTACGATGAGGAGAGAAATGACCTCTATGTTGCCATAACAAAGGGAAAGCAGCCTGAGGGATTACAAGGGATGCGCCTTAAATTGGAAGAGGGGGTGGCGGGATGGGTTGCTCAAACGGGAAGGCCCCTTATCGTCAAAGATGTATTAAATGATAAACGCTTTTCAGATTATGTTAAAAGTAGCGCTAAAGGCTTTATCCCCAGGAGTGTGTTGTGTGTCCCTGTAACCAGCAAAAAGAATATCATCGGCGTATTAGAGGTCCTGAATAAAAAGGATGGCACACCCTTTACCAACAAGGATACGGAACTTTTGCTGAAGCTGGTTGATCAGGCAGCCATCGCCATAGAGAGGTCGAATCTCTATCAAAAGATGGCCAATTTAGCGATAACGGATGACTTAACAAAGCTGTTTAATCTGAGATACCTCTACAGGGCCCTTGATATTGAGATCAAGAGATGCAGGCGGTACAACTCCACGTTTTCCATCATATTTTTAGACTTAGACTCTTTTAAACTTGTCAATGACCGGCATGGTCATCTTTATGGCAGTAAAACCCTGGTGGAAGTTGCCAGCATATTGGTCAATGTCCTCAGAGACGTTGATATCATTGCCCGTTACGGGGGGGATGAGTTTGTGATTGTTCTACCTCATACCCCTGTAGACATGGCCCTTAAAATAGCAGAGAGGATTAAATCAGACATCAATAATTATCAGTTCCTCAGAGAGGATGGACTCTCTCTCAGGGTGACTGCAAGCTTTGGTGTCGCCGGTTACCCGGATCATGCCAAAGATGAGATTGAGTTGTTGAAATTATCAGATCAGGCGATGTATATGGCCAAAAGTCTGGGCAAGAATCGTGTTGTCCTGGCCTCGCAGTTATCCGTTACCTTAAGTAGCGGACGCTGAAACAAGTCCAACCTCTTCTACCCATTCCCTCCGCGAGAGATTTACAGAAACGATCCGCGATACCCCGGCCTCCTCCATTGTAACCCCATAAAGTGTATCAGCCCCCTCCATCGTACGCTTATTATGGGTCACAACGACAAATTGCGAGAATCCCGTCATGTCCCTAACGCTGCGGATAAAACGGTCTGTATTTGCCTCGTCGAGGGGGGCATCGATCTCATCGAGCACACAGAATGGGGTGGGACGGGCCAAAAAGGTCGCAAAGAGCAATGAAAGGGCGGTAAGCGCCTTTTCTCCCCCTGATAGCAGAGCCAGTTGGCTGACCTTTTTCCCCGGCGGTTGTGCAAAGATCTCAATCCCTGATTCCAATACATTGGTTTCATCCGTAAGTGTTAGTCGTGCATTTCCGCCCTGGAAGAATAATTGAAAGAGATTTTGAAATTTCTCATTGATGATATGGAATGTGGTTAAGAACATATCCTTCGTCGTCATATTTATCTTTGAAATGGTCTTATGCAGTGTCTCACATGCCTGGGTGAGATCCGTCTCCTGCGAGGTTAAGAATTCGTATCTTTGATTGAGCTCCTGATATTCTTCTATCGAGGCAAGGTTAACGGGCCCCATGCGATGGAGCCTCTCTTTAAGGCCTGTGACACTTGCCGATAACTCTTCCATGTTTAACCCCTGCAGGTCTAAGGCCTTAATCTCCTCTTCTAAAGGTATCTGATATGCGGCATAGATACCCTCTTTTAAGTGCCCCATCTCTAAGCGAATTTCCGCCTTTTGTATCTCTGCCTGGTTTATGTCACTTTTTAACCCTTCGATGACCTTACGCCTCTCCCGGACAGACTCTTCCAAGGTCCTTATCGCTTCTGATCTCCCCGCCCGTTCCTCCTCTTTTGCGGTGGCCTCCTTTGAGAGGGCCTCCTTTCTCAGCCAGAGCTCACTGATCGCGGACTCAATTCTGCCTTTTTCTGACGCCTGGTTTTCTATTTTTTGATTGACTTTTATCTGGTACTCCTCTTTTTCGCTTATTGTCCGCAGAGCTACTCCGGTGCGTTCCTCGATCTCCCGAAGGCGCGTGGATAACGCCTCTCTTTTCTCCGTATATGTGGCGATTTCTAATTTCTTTGCTGTGATCCCCCTATGGGCGTCCTCCCACCGTTCCCTTCCTATCTTCTGCGCCTCAATTAATTCCTGTATCTGCTGTTCTCCCGCGCCCTGTTCTGCGGCAAGTCCCTGGAGTTCTGCCTCATACCTATTGAGTTCTGCAGATAGTCTCTCTATCTCAACATCGATCTCCCTCTCTTCTAACGACAGGGTCTCGGTCCGTAACTGCAGCCTTCTTTCTTCGTCTTTAAGTATCGCTATATCCTTCTCTATATTGACAATAGAGATCTCTACATTGCGGATGTGATTATGAACCCCTTCTGTCTCGCCCTGAAGGACCTCCCGCTCTTCCTTGAGTCTCTCTTCATCTTCTTCAAGTCCTGACACCTCTTGTTTTAGTTTTAAGACCTCGCCCTGAAGGGTACGGAGTTCTTTTCTCTTCTGGATCAACCCCTGTGGTTTCCCATTCGTTGCCCCGCCTGTAATACGACCGGCCGACTCTACGATCTCGCCATCCAGGGTGACATAGGTGTAACCATTGTCATCCTTTCCCCACAAGAGTAAGGCGGTTTCAAGAGTATCGACCACAATGATGTTTGCGAACAGATATTCGACGAGGGTCTTATAACCTGCTTTATACTCAATGAAGGAGATAGCAGGACCTATCACTCCAGGTATTTGTCCGATGAGCGCCGGCAGGCATCCCCCTGTCCTCGGGGTTACAGGGATGAATGTAGATCTCCCTCCGCTGTTGGATTTTAGGAATTCTATGGCCTTTTGGGTCTCTGTAGAATTTTCTACAACGATGTTTTGAAGCCTTTCCCCCAGCACGGCCTCCACGACCCTATCCGCAGGAAAGGATGTAGAGATGACGTCAAGAAAATCAGCGACAATCCCATGAATCCCCTTGAAAGGAGGATTGTCTTGCCCCTTTGAAAGGAGGATAGACCTCACCCCATCTTGATACCCAACAAGGTTTTTTTCCATTTCCTCAAGGGAATGATATCGGGCCTCACTGCGGTGAAGCGCCTCTCTCTTCTTAATGAGGCTGTCTATTAATTCTTCGGTACGGCCCTCTATGGAGGAGAGTTTATCAGACAGCGACGCCATCAACTGCATCTTTTCATTTAAGCTGTTCCTTAGCCCTGTTTTTATCTCTTCCTTTGAGGCGGTCTGAGCCAAGATCTCAGATATCAACCTGGAACTGTCGTCCTTCTCTATGCGGAGACGCACTTTACCCCTTGTAAGCTCTGAGACTCTTGCCTGGGTTGAGGTCTGCCTGTTTTTGGCCTCTGTTATCTTCCCAACCGTCCTGAAGACGGTGGTGCGGGCATTCTCCGATCTCTCCTGCAGGCTGGAAAATTCCATACTTGCTGCTTCATACTGCCTCTCCTCCTCTAAGATAGAGAACTCCCTTTCCACTAAGGTCTTCTCAATAAGCTCTTTTTCCATCTTGAGAGACTCTGCGGTTGCCCGCAAGGCTGCCAGATCCTCTCTCAGTTTCGAAATCTCTGTGATAAGGCGTCCCCCCTCTTCCCTATGGTGGGTCGTTTGATTCTCGATGAGGATTAGCTGGTTCTCATTTCCGCTGATCTCCCGGTCCAGGTCGAAAAGGGCCTGTCTCAGATGGCTAAGGTCTTTCTCAACGCCGACTATTAAGGTCCTTATCTCCTCTGTCTTTGCCTCTATGCTCAGGAGGTCTGATTGCGCCCTCATTTCCTCTTCTTTGAGGGTCTCTTCTCTCTGGAGCAGACCCTTTAACGTGCTGTCTAAGGAGGTATATTTAAGGGCGTGGAGGGAGATATCCTGTTCTTTTATCTGTCCCGCAAGCTCCTGATACTCCCTGGCCTTTCTCACCTGCCTGTCCAGAGAGTTGATCTGCCTCTTCACCTCTGAAATGATATCGCGCACCCTCAGAAGATTGTGCTGAGTGGCCTCTAACTTTCTGAGGGCCTCTGTCTTCCTGAACTTATATTTCATAATGCCGGCTGTATCCTCGATAATGGCCCGGCGGTCTTCCGGTGTAGAGGTAAGGATCTTTTCAATCCGGCCCTGCTCGATCACGCTGTGTCCCTTAAATCCTATCCCCGCGTCGATCAGGATCTCTTTGATATCTTTAAGCCTGCTGGGTACCTTGTTGATGAGATACTCGCTTTCTCCGGAGCGAAAGAGTCTTCGGGTAATCTCGATTTCAGAATACTCTGAATATTGGGAGGGGAGATCTCCTTTGATATCTCCAATGGTAAGGGTGACCTCTGCCAGGCCGAGGGTCTTTCTCGTCTCGCTCCCGAAAAAGATGACATCCTCCATACGCTCGCCTCTGAGGGTCTTTGTGCTCTGTTCCCCCATGACCCAGAGGATGGCATCCACGACATTGCTTTTACCGCAGCCGTTAGGTCCTACAATACAGGTGATGCCGGGCTGGAAATTGAGGATGGTCTTTTCCGGGAAGGTCTTAAATCCGAAGATCTCTAACTTCCTCAAACGCATGACACTTTTTTACCATATATGAAATTAAATGTAAAGAAAAAAATACCATGTTATGGGGAAGAATCTACAGTTGATACAAGATATAGGAAATAAATCATTCCCCCTTTCCTAAAGGGGGATACAGGGGGATTAGCAGGCTGTTGAAAAAGTCTTTCTGCCTGTCATCCTGAGCGAAGCGAAGGATCTGACTCCTAAGAGAAACAAAGGGTTATCAGATTCTTCGTCGCCTTCGGCTCCTCAGACGCTGTCCTGAATCCTTCACTATCGTTCAGGATAAACTCCGTGAAGGAATGACAGTTTGGCAGACTTTTTCAACAGCCTGTTAGGGGACTAAGGGGGAGTTAGCCTGATAAGTTTTCCTTTTGCCTTTGCAATGACGTTTCCATTACTTGCGCAGGCCTCTGCAGTTGCCTCGATGAGTTTTTTCTCATCCCGCGTGATTGTTGCTGAGATGTATGCCTTTTCCCCGGTCATCAGCGGGGCGAGAAAACGCACCTCCATCCATGCCGTAACTGCGGCGATCCCTAATTCAAAGGCAAGCTTTACCATCGCCTCATCGAGGAGGGTTGTAATGACCCCCCCATGCGTGATCCCCTGGAATCCCTGATACTCCGGCCCCGGCGTAAACTCACACCGTATCTTTTTCCCGGCCCTGTCAAACTCAAAGGGTATTTTAAGCCCCAATGGATTGTTCGGGCCGCAGACAAAGCATTTATCATCACCAATCAGTTTATAGCTCAATGCCTTTACCTCTCCTCCGGAGGTTTGAGTGTCCGGAAATTATACCACAATGTCAGATCATAAATAATCTTGAGGCCACCGGCAATAAAGAAGGGAAATCCAAGGAATGCTGTGTTTGCCAGCATCGGCACAGCGAGCATCGGCGATAAAGCCGCACCGACTGTTCGTGCGATTCCTGTAATTCCTGCGGCCGCAGAACGTTCATCCGGAGAGACTACGGCCATCGTGTAGGACTGCCGTGTAGGGACGTCCATTTGTGATATGCAAAATCGCAATAAGAGAAGCGCGATGGCCAGAGGGAGGGTCGGCATTAGCGGTATGAATATCAAAAGGATATTCGAGGGGAGGTGAGTAAAAACCATCGTATTAATTAACCCGATCCTCGATGCGACGCGGGCGGCAGCAAGCGCTGAAAGACCTGCCAGGATGTTTGCAGCCATGAAGATAGTTCCCAGCAGGGCGGGCTCCACTCCAAAGCGCAGATGAAACCAGTATGCCACGACACTCTGTACGATAAACCCGCCGGCGAATGCATCCACTGTGAACATCGAGGCAAGTTTGAACACAACACGGCGCGACTGGTGCAATCCAAAGAGGTTGGCGGCTATGCCGGATGACCTCAGTGAGGCATTGGCGCCGGATGCTTCTATAGTTGAGGAAAGGCGGGTGAACAGGAATGCAAGCATCCCTCCTGCGATAGCGTAGCAGAGCATAATCACCCGGTAACTTTGAAAAGCACTGAGGTCAAAGTGCTGAAGCCCCTGAGCAAGGAGACCGCCGGTGAATGTCCCAAGGGCAGTAGCCCATGCCCCGGCCAGATTGTACCATGCGAAAAAATGTGTCCGTTGCCTGTCAGAGATGAGCTGAGACAGGGCCGCCTGCTCAATAGACAGGAAGGGTCCCACTTCATAGCCGCTCGGACTGATGACGCCGATGACTGCAGTGATGACAAGGAGATAAAAGTTACGGGTTAATACGAACAGGGTCCCTGCAAAAAGCATCAGACAGGCCCCTGCAACGAGCATCCTGCGCCTGCCTATGCGGTCGGCCGTCGTTGTCATAAAAAGGGATATCATAGTATCCCCCAGCAGCGTGAGTGTCAGCAGGAGGCCGATCCGTATTTCACTGAGGCCAATCTCCGCCAAATACAGGACAAGGATAATGGACAGAAACCCGTAGGCAAACATCCTCAGCATTCTTGCGGCAAAGAGCGTATAAACTTCACGGGTCAGCATGGCAGGGACATTATAGAACCTTAATATTTATGGTATTGCAATTTCCTTTTCTTTCATTACGATTGAAATCGTACCCAAAATAAATTCTTTTGCATCAAGAATCTCAATGAGTACAGGCTCTCCTTCGCGTGAAAAGTGAACTATAACCTGCCCCTCTTCTTCTGCGTAATCAATTGGCTTGTCTGACAACTCGACAATAAGAGCATCAACATCTTTGCTGTATCTAATCTTTCTCATACCATTTCTGTAAATGCTGTATTCTCGCAACCATTTCTTCAGGCGATGGGAGGTATTTTTTAAGATCCCGCGGTAGTTTTTCCGTCAATCGGTAGGTGGACACACCAATCGGCTTTTTCGTATCTTTCAATGCATACTCGACGATGGTCCTGCTTTTGTCTTTGCACAATATGATCCCGATTGAAGGATTCTCATCCGGGAGTTTTGATATATCGTTTAGGGCAGAAAGATAAAACTGCATCTTGCCGGCATATTCAGGCTTGAAAGCGCCGATTTTCAACTCTATTGCAATGAGACACCGCAGTTGCCGGTGATACAACAGTAGATCAACAAAAAACTCCTGCCCGTCTATTTCCATCCGGTATTGGTTGCCCACAAAGGTAAAGTAACCGCCCATCTCTATCAGGAACTTCCTCACATTTTCAAGGAGCGCCCTCTCAAGTTCTTTTTCAGAATGTTCTTCGCCAAGCTCCAGAAAATCAAACGAGTATTCATCCTTGACCGCCAGCTTTGCCTGATGCCGGTATTTCTCCGGAACGGTTTTATCAAAATTTGTCTGATTTGCCATAAAGCGCTCGAATGCGTCTGCTTCAAGCTGGTTTATCAGGACATCCTTTGTCCACCCGAATTTTTTTGTTGCCTTGATGTAGAATTCACGCTGAATATCATCCTTACAGCGCTGCATTATTATGACATTTTTAGTCCAGCTAATTTCTCCAACCATTGGTTGGAGTTTTGGATTGTCCTTGTATGATGAGTAGAACTGCCTCATATTCCATAGATTTTGGATGGAAAACCCCTGTACTCCGGGGAATTCCTTCTGCAGATCCTTCGCCAGGTTTTCCACTACAGATTTACCCCAGCCGAGCCTTTCCTGCTTTGCCACTATTGATCTGCCTATGTCCC
>JACROQ010000015.1:0-1617 GCA_016214375.1 Nitrospirota bacterium
AGCTATCTATAATGATGAGGCGCTAAAGCGGATCTTTGATATCAAAGGGAGGCCGCATGACCGGCCACTGCTCATCCTGATATCTGACCGGGAAGATCTTATGCCATTGATATCAACAAAGAACATTCCTGTTTTTGTCGATAGACTTATGGATGAATTCTGGCCGGGGCCGCTGACCATTGTATTTCATGCCTCAGAGGGGATGTCAGAGGTTCTTACCGGTTCTACAGGCAAGATAGGGGTCAGACTGCCGGCTCACCCCTTTTGCAGGAGTCTTGTGAGGGAACTTGGAAGACCATTAACAGCAACGAGCGCAAACATTTCGGGCAAGCCGAATTTATGCAGCCCTTCAGATGTGCTGGATGCGATAGGGGACAGGATTGATGCCTTAGTGGATGGGGGGATGACCCACGGTGGGGCTGTGTCTACTGTGATCGATGCGACCGGAGCAGAGCTGGTGGTGATCCGGGAAGGGGTCATTTCTGAGGGCCAGTTAAAAGAAATATTGTCTGGAGAGAGGTCTTGAAACTTATTATTCAAATACCCTGCTTTAATGAAGAGACGACATTACCTGCGACCCTGCGCGATATCCCCCGTCATATTTCCGGTGTTGATCAGGTTGAGATACTGGTCATTGACGACGGGAGTATCGACCGGACATCTCAGGTGGCACGGGAGTGCGGGGTTGACCATGTCGTCAGATTTAAGGTGAATCAGGGGCTTGCCAGGGGATTCATGGTCGGGCTTCAGACCGCACTTCATCTCGGCGCGGATATCATTGTCAATACAGATGCAGACAACCAATACAGTGGAGGCGATATCCCCAAACTGATACAACCCATCTTAGAGGGTCGTGCAGATGTTGTGATCGGGGATAGAGAGGTCGAGAGCATCAGGCATTTTTCTGCAACGAAAAAGTTTTTACAGCGGGTTGGGAGTTGGGTTGTGAGGATTGCATCCGGCACGCGGATACCGGATGCCCCGAGTGGATTCCGCGCATTCAGCCGGGAGGCGGCCTTAAGGACCAATATCGTGTCCGGATATACATACACCTTAGAGACGATCATACAGGCGGGCCATAACCGCCTTGCTATAGCCCATGTACCGGTCAGGACTAATCCAGAGACCCGTGAATCACGGCTTATATCAAACATATGGAGATATGTATGGATATCTGCCTCGACGATTATCCGGACCTATGCTATGTATCAACCCTTGAGATTCTTTTCTACTATCGGCGTCATCATATTTGCAATTGGACTGATTATATCTGCAAGATATCTCTACTACATGTCCATAGGGGAGGGGGCCGGCCATATACAGTCCCTCATCCTGGCCGCAGTATTGATGATGCTGGGTTTCCAGACTATAGTTATCGGGCTGATATCCGATCTGATTGCGGCAAACAGGCGGCTAAGTGAGGAAATTGTATATCGATTGAGAAAGGAGAACAGGGAGTGATGACGGAGAGAAATGGGGAAGTCTTCTCGTTGCTATCTGAAATTCCAGGAAGCCTTTGAGTATTTCTCTTCTACCAGACTTCCTACCAGGTCCAGCTCATATTGGCTCAGACATTCTTCAACCAAGGTAATCCCTAAGGTTTTTTTAAATCCTGCG
>JACROQ010000015.1:1649-2593 GCA_016214375.1 Nitrospirota bacterium
AAAGCCGGGATTATCTTGTCTGCATCAAACCTGTCTTTCAGGACTTCACTTAAGGATATCGAGTTCGACCCATTTTCCTGCAGGGACCTGGTCATCAGTATAGACCCATGCTGTAAGAATACATCAGGCCACCGGCGCTGGGCACTGCCAATAAGCTTTTGGCCATCAACCGTAATTTCATGTCCGAGGGTCATGGCAAAACATATGGGAGAACGGTAGTATTCTATATTGTAGTGGCCGGCCTGGGGCTGTGATCGCCGGTAGTTTATTTTACGAGGCGAGTCGGGTTGAGTATTTAGGGGGTCCGGGGTTATCCCCAAATATTCAAGGCCGGTTATAAAGGCGGCCGTGATGACATGGTATGTTCCCAGAATATTATTTGGAAACGCTGAATGACCTGTATCGCATACCATACTATAACTTAGATCATTTCCATGAAATACAGCCCTGCCTCCAGTAATGCGCCTTACTATTTCCTTGTCCGGTACGGGTGTGCTGAATGCCCTATTCACCTTTTGAAAATATCCAATCGATACGCATGGGGGAGACCATGTATAAAATCGGAGTGTCGGGGGGACTACACCTCCCCGGCAGGCAATGAACATCGCCTCATCCACCGCCATGTTATAGAAACCGTTATTAACCTCGGGGTTGATTAACCGCCATCTCCTGCTCATATTATCCTTTGGGTTTCTAATATTTTATATTTTAAAACAGAAATAAACAACCAAAGATCGAGTGTAACCCCTCGGTGAAGGGAGGCGTTTTCCCTTCACCGAGGGGTTACGATCGAGTGAGTTAACCCCTAAATCAGAGATAGAAACACTGTAAAAATAGAAAAGCCCTCTTGGAATCAAGGGGTTCGGTGAGTATAATACTCACCTGATAGGTGAAACCCAATGAACCCAGAGGAGGGCATAGCAGATGATACGCCAAACGGTGTT
>JACROQ010000090.1 GCA_016214375.1 Nitrospirota bacterium
CCGGATAACAGAATCCTTTAAGCGGTTGTGCAGAAGACATGAGTACATGATCGTTGAGGGTATTGGAGGGGTATTGGTCCCTATCACACAGAATTTTTATGTGGCGGACCTGATAAAAAGACTCAGACTCCCGGCCATCGTGGTCACAAGGCCCGGTCTTGGGACCATCAATCATACGATCCTCACCATAAATTGCCTGAGGGAGAGAAAGATTCCGATCAAAGGGATTGTTGTAAACTACAGTCTGAAGGAAAAAGATACTCTGGCGGAAAAAAGAGGTCCTGAAACAATTGGGAGTCTCTCCAGAGTCCCCATCCTTGGAATTATTCCCTATCTGTCAAAGGGAATTCCTGCCGGAGCAAATCCCTTCCTTAAGCTCGCTGACTGCCTTTTTGACATCCGGGGCTGACAGGACTGCGGATATGACGGCGGCTCCGTCAGCTCCGGCCCTGATCACGGCAGAGACATTCCCCTGGTCAATGCCGCCAATTACTATAACCGGCATTGACACAGAGCCCCTGATTCTCCTCACCCCTTCAAGACCGTGCGGGCTTGTTACCCTCTTTGTGACAGAATGAAATATAGGACCAAACCCTATATAATCCACATCCAGTCGGCCTGCATCTACTGCCTCTTCCATGCTATGAGTGGAGATACCTATCACCTTATCCCTCCCGAGTATCCTCCTCGCAACATCCACCGGGATGTCTTCCTGTCCGAGGTGAACCCCGTCGGCCCCTGCCCCGAGGGCGAGTGCAGGATCATCGTTCACAATGAACATAACTCCTGCCTCTTCTGTAACCTCTCGAAGCCTCTTCGCCACACTCAATGCCCCTTTTCCATACAAAATCTTCTCCCGGTACTGGATAACATCTACCCCAGTCTCTGCAGCTTCGATTGCAATGGAAACAATATCCCGGTTTGTATACTGCTGATCCAAGATCAGATAGAGTCCGCCTATCTTTCCTCTGTTTGGCATAACTATTATGGGTTCAGCAGTTGGTCAACTAAGTTTGTGGAATATTTTCCGGCAAGGAATTGGGGACTTTTGAGAAGTCTTTTGTGGAATAGGATCGTCGTTTTTATCCCCTCGATCACGAATTCATCGAGTGCCCGGCTCATCTTGGATATTGCCTCTTCCCGGTCCGAACCATGAACGATCAGTTTTGCAATGACAGAGTCGTAGTAAGGCGGGACAGTGTAACCCGCATAAGCGCCTGAATCTATCCTGACACCCGGCCCCCCCGGGGCACAATAGGCGGTGATCCGGCCCGGTGAGGGGATAAATTTTTCAGAATCTTCAGCGTTAATCCTGCACTCAATACTGTGACCTGTCATCCGAACCTCTTTCTGTGTATTTCTCAAGGACTCTCCCGCCGCAATCCGTATCTGCTCCTTCACAATATCTATTCCTGTGGTCATCTCTGTGATAGGATGCTCCACCTGGATGCGTGTATTCATCTCCATGAAGTAGAAATTATTTTCTTCGTCTACCAGAAACTCGATGGTGCCGGCGTTGATATAATCTACAAACTTTACGGCCTTGACAGCCGCATCTCCCATCTTTCTTCTCATTTTATCATCCACGATTGGAGAGGGAGTCTCCTCTAAGAGTTTCTGATGTCTCCGCTGGACGGAACAGTCCCGTTCACCGAGATGGATGACACTCCCGGATTTATCCGCCAATATCTGCACCTCAATGTGCCTGGGGTTAGAAAAGAATTTCTCGATATAGACCTCGTCATTCCCGAAAGAGGCTTTGGCCTCTGCCTGCGCCATCAGAAAGGTGTTGATGAGTTCTTGCTCTTTGCGGACTACCCTCATCCCTCTGCCGCCGCCGCCCGCACAGGCCTTGATGATTATGGGAAACCCGACCTCCTTTGCCGCATCCAGGGCCTCTTTTTCTGAAGAGACTACCCCCCGGCTGCCGGGCATAATAGGCATACCGCACTTGATCATGGTCTCTTTTGCCTTCGCCTTGTCCCCCATGAGGGCGATATTATCCGGTGTCGGACCGATAAAGACAATCCCTGCAGCCTCACAGGCCTCGGCAAAATGGGCATTCTCTGCAAGAAAACCATATCCGGGATGAATGGCCTCGGCATCCCTGATCTCTGCCGCACTCAGGATATTCGGGATGTTTCTGTAACTCTGCGCGCTGTCAGGAGGGCCCACGCAGACCCGTTCATCGGCGAACCGGACATAGAGTGCGGACTCATCGGCTTTTGAATAGATGGCCACAGTCTTGATACCCAGCTCTTTGCAGGCCCGTATTATCCTGAGGGCTATCTCTCCGCGGTTGGCTATGAGAATCTTATGAAACATACCATTTATGAGACAGGGTCTATCTTAAACAGCGCCTCACCATACTCCACAGGCTGGGAATCCTGGACCAGGACCTCAACGATCTTTCCATCCATTTCTGATTCTATCTCGTTCATCAGTTTCATGGCCTCAACGATACAAAGAATCTGACCCTTCTTCACCACATCACCCACATTGACATAGGGTTCTTTGTCCGGAGACGACGCCCGATAGAACGTCCCGACAATAGGGGAACTGACTGTATAATATTTATCCTCTCCAGCCTCAGATGCCTGATGCGCCGGGCTTTGCACTGCTGAGGAGGCAGAGAGTGTTGCTGACACCTTATCCTGTATTTTCCTCAACCCGGATACCGTCGGGGTTGCAGATTTCTTAATCCTGACCCGAACCCCTCCCTTTTCTATTTCAAGCTCAGAGACCTCTGTTTCTTTAATGAGGTCCATGAGTACTTTGATGTCATCGATGTCGACCCATGGCTTCTTTGCCGATTTTAACGGTTTAGGTTCAGTGGACTCTTTCATCTCACCCTTTCAATAAATTCCCCGGTGCGTGTATCAACCTTTATGCTATCCCCTTCGTTTAAATATAAGGGCACCTTCACGACGGCGCCTGTTTCAAGGACAGCAGGTTTTGAGCCCCCTGTAGCGGTGTCCCCCCGAATCCCAGGGTCGGTCTTTACTATTTTCAGCTCGACAAATAACGGCAGATCTATCCCTATAGGATTATCATTAAAGTAGAGAATATTCAGGACCATATTTTCTTTAAGGTAGTTTTTACTCTCCCCAAGCTGATTCTCCCGCAGAAATAGTTGTTCAAATGTATTCACTTCCATAAAATAGTATTGTCCCTCGGCACAATAGAGGTATTGTACCTCCTTTTCCTCTAAATTGGGTTCGTCAAGTTTCTCACCTACCCGTAAGGTACGCTCAAGGATATTTCCGCTCTTGAGGCTCTTTAATTTTGTCCTGCAAAATGCCCCGCCTTTCCCGGGTTTGACATGCTGGGCCTCCACTACTATATAGGGCTCACCGTCTAATTCTACCTTGTTTCCTCCCCTCAAGTCACCTACACTAATCAAAGTCTATACCTCCTCTATCTATATGTTTTTTGATCCTCTGCTTGTCTTTGGACTTCTCGCTATTTCAACCGCCGCCCGTAATCCCAACAGGTAACTATTGACTCCAAAACCGGAAATCTGTCCCGCAGCGACTTCTGAAATATAGGAGTGATGCCGGAATCCCTCTCTCCGGTATATATTTGAGATATGCACCTCAATAACAGGCACATCGGATGCCACGACAGCATCCCGGAGGGCCACACTGGTGTGGGTATAACCTCCCGGGTTGAGCACAATGGCATCATACCTTTCTGATGCCTCGTGTATCTTGTCAATAAGGGCCCCTTCGGAGTTAGACTGGAATATGGTGATATCAACATCAAGCCCTTTTGCAAGTGTTCGGATTGTATCATTGACCTCTTCCAGGGTCATATTCCCGTATACCCCGACCTCCCTCTTTCCGAGCATGTTCAAGTTGGGACCATGAATGACCAATATCCGTTCCACAATTACCTCTTGTTTCTCTGTACCACCTCCAGGAAATCCTGGAGCCGTTCTATCTGCCTCTCCTTCTCACGGCCTGATGACTGAACGCTGCTGCCTCGTAATTTTTCTTTGATTGACCTGTTTTCCGGCTCCCTCTCCAGAATTCGCCTGTATATGTCCATGCCCTTTCCTATTTCTCCCTGTGCGACATACAAATCTCCCATCGTCTCTGTGACAAGTTCATCTTCTACCCTCTCTTGTTCCTTTTCCCTCTCCGCCTCGACCTCCCATGCAGAGGTAAAATCTATCTTGACGCCCTCCTGATGTATTGAGGGCAACGGTTCTCCCTTCTCTACGGTCTCTCCGGTCTCTGTACCCTCCTCCATCTTCTCAACCATAAGATTGGATAACAGCTCTGCTGTCTCTTTATCTTTGGGATTAAATATGAGCAGTGTCTCACAACCCTTGATCGCATCATCAAACCTTCCAAGATCCTTATATAATGAGACCAATTTACGGTGAGCAAACAGATTATCAGGGCTAAGCTGTACCACGGACTCAAATTCCCGGATGGCCTCATGGATTATCCCCTTCTCAAGATAGGCCTTCCCCAGAGAAACCCTGGCTCCAAGGTAGTTGGGGTATATCTGGAGTCCTTCCTTGAGAACAGCAATGGCCTCATCGAACATGCCGGATTTCATATATTCTTCTGCGATAGGGATAAAAGATCTGCTCATTTTTCCCTTAACCATTCCCGGGACCCATCCTTTTTAGGACATGGTCCAGGATCCTGTCTGCAACCTCAGACTTGGGCATTACGGGATACCCGGTTATTCCCCCCCACTTGTCTATGACAGTCACCATATTGGTGTCTTTCTCAAAACCAGCCTCCGGGTGGCTGATATCATTGGCTACAATGAGGTCCAAATGTTTGGACTTCAGTTTCACCCTGGCGTTTTCAATCAGGTCTTCTGTCTCTGCGGCAAACCCTACTATAAGTTGGCGCCCTTTTTTCCTCTGGATCTCGGAAAGAATATCTGTCGTTTTGACCAAATTCAGAGTAACACTCTCCCCCTTTTTGATTTTTGTGTCAGACTTTTCAACGGGCCTGAAATCCGAGACGGCAGCAGCCATGATCACCACATCCGCCTCTGCAAGCCGGTTCATCACCGAAGTATACATCTCTGCGGTCGTGGTGACATGGATACAATCGATCCCTGAAGGGGGCGTCAGTGCCGTTGGGCCACTGATCATGATGA
>JACROQ010000080.1:0-6333 GCA_016214375.1 Nitrospirota bacterium
AAATAGATGTGCCATACCCCGTCTATACACTCTGTCGAATGGTCAAACCCCTTCATTTTCATGACCGTGTACAGCGGGACCGGTTCAAATATGTTAATCAGATGCAATCCCTCACCTTCTTTGAGATTACTGATCGCTGTCATTATGGACTTGAATGGATCACTGCCTGACTCTACCTCAGGCCTGACATCCAAATCCACCATGCTTTTCTTTGAAAAATCCTTCTGGCCTGCAGTCATTACGTTCTCCTCTCCTTTATAGTCTTGCGATCTCCACCTTCCACACTTCCGGACCTTCTTCAAGATATTTCCAGCCGTACTTGCCCGGCCTCTCAAATTCAAACTGATATCTGAGCGGTTTTGGGTCATGATCATTGATGATGAGCAGGATATCCCCTGGGTTAAGTGAATCAAAGGTCTGGAATATTCTGGGGTGTTTATCCCTTGGCGGGATGATCCTTACATCGAGTTCTACAACCTTTCTTTCTACCGGCATTTTAGTCTCCTTTCGCTGTTTATAAAAACTATCTGCTGAGGGTACTATTGAGCTTTGACAGCAGATCTTCTAACACTGCCTTATCCTCTTTTGAGGCCTGTTCAAGGTTCCTGTTTCCTCCACAACAGGAATCTATGTTAAATTGATTTAATATCCCTATTGTGGCAGGGTATAGTTTTAATACCTGGTTTACGGTCATTTCCTTCGTGATTTTTGCTGGTAGTGACATTGTATGCAACCTCCTGAGGATAGAGGATAATAGATGGACTACTTGGGGGCAATGATATAAATCATATTCCTGGTCTGTTTTCCTGGGCGATAGGGTTACTCGTGCTCTCCCCCTCTCTCCCGGAGGAGGTCAGGCCGCAGTATCGTAATCCCCGTCTTGGTGCTTTCGATAATGCCTTCCTTCTGAAGCCTGCTCATGATCCTGATGGTGGTCTCTATGGTTGTGCCTACCATGTTTGCGATGTCTTTCCTTGTAAGGTGCAGATTGATATATGTACCCCCTTTAGAGTCACTTGCACCGGCCAGCTTCAGGAGCATATGCGCAATCCTTTTCTCTACACGGGTTGTCATGGCAGTTTCGAGGCGGTCTACAAATCCCCTCTGCTTCTCTCCCATACTCTGTATAAGCTTCATCCTGACCTCCGGCACATTCTCACAGATATCCCGGCAGTGGGTATAATGCAGCTTGAGTATCTTTGTGTGTCCCATGGATTGGGCAGATGCAGGGTAGGGACGCCTGTCAAGGATAGCCAATTCCCCAAAGATATCCCCCGGCATAAACACATGCAGGATGATCTCTTTGCCATCTTCAAGATATTTGACTGCCTTGACATTCCCCTCTCTGATGATGCACAGCCAGTCAGGGGGGTCTCCTTCATAGAATATATACTCGCCGTTTTTATAGGTGAATTCTTCCGCTCTGTCAGTCAGCTTATCCAGGATAGGGTCCGGGAGTGCGGAAAAGATCGGCAGACTTTTCAGGAAATCTCTCTTCACGATCATGGGACAAATCCTTCGAGGGATGTTTTCTTGAATTTTCAGGGGAATTATACGCTGTTTCTCTTATAAAAGAAAGATTCTTTTATGAAAGGAGGGTGGGATTATCCTCTTTAGTCTCCTCAGAAAGGTGACCAAAGTCAGCAAGGAGTTTTTGGACAAGATCAGTTTTCTCTTCTTGTGAAAGTGCCGTGAAGAAAGGGCTCAGTTTAAGTGTCTCTTCTATTCTGTCCATGCTCATAACTCCTTGCAGGGGAAAGAAATGTTCTTATGCGTTTCCTGTAAATGGCTGAATATAAAAAGGTAATCCCCTATAAGTGCCTACTATCTTGCGTATAAGGGCCATCGTGTCTTGTGGAGGCAACCGCATCTCAAGGCTCAAAATATAAGTTCTTACAATTTCGTTCATTTCTGATCCCTCCATAACGGTCTCTAAGCATATGGAATCTGCATTAAATATGCCATATTTCTATGGTGAGGGGTATGACGCAAGACATATTGTTTAATCTACTGTTATTGTTGGATAATTTCAGATTGTGTGTCGTATTTGTGCCACACAGTAAAAATTCCTTAATTTGTATAAATAATATACATTGTATAGATTCTGTAACAACTGTTACCATCTAAGGATAAATTATCCTTGTGCTGGTAATACTTTGGGAAGATTTATATATGAAATGGTAAAGGGATCTATCAGGGGTGGAGGAATCCCCACCCCTGATAGATCCCTGGACTACATATTCTTTATAATCTCAGTCCCAAACTCAGAGCACTTGGCCTCTTTGGCCCCTTCCATGAGCCGGGCAAAATCATAGGTGACGACTTTGTTGTCTATCGCCCTCTTCAGACCCTTTATAATCAGGTCAGCAGCCTCTGGCCAGCCAAGGTGTCTGAACATCATCTCTCCCGAAAGGATGACAGAGCCCGGATTGACCTTATCCTGGCCTGCATATTTGGGCGCTGTACCATGAGTCGCCTCAAAGATGGCCTGCCCTGTCATAGAGTTGATATTTCCGCCCGGGGCAATACCGATACCGCCCACCTGCGCAGCTAAGGCATCAGAGAGATAATCCCCATTGAGGTTCAAGGTGGCAATCACGTCAAACTCATCAGGCCTTGTCAGTATCTGCTGCAAAAATGCATCTGCAATGGCATCCTTTATCAATATCTTACCGGGAGGAACCTTCCCCTGGCAGTCATCCCAGCTGATTATCTTATCAGAAAACTCCTCCTTGGCTAAGGCATATCCCCAGTCTCTGAAGGCCCCTTCTGTAAACTTCATAATGTTACCCTTGTGTACCAGAGTAATGCTCTTTCTCTTATTGGCGATGGCATAGTTGATGGCTGCCCTCACCAGCCTCTTCGTCCCCTCCTCGCTCACAGGTTTTATCCCTATACCGGAGGTCTTGGGGAAGCGGATCTTCGTTACCCCCATCTCCTTTTCCAGGAACTCTATCACTTTCTTCACTTCAGGAGTCCCGGCAGCCCACTCTATCCCGGCATAGATATCCTCTGTATTCTCTCTAAAGACCACCATATCCACAAGTTCAGGGCGCTTTACAGGTGAAGGGGCGCCAAACCACTTCACAGGCCTCAGACATACATAAAGATCAAGGATCTGCCTGAGCGCCACATTGAGACTCCTGACCCCCTTTCCAATCGGAGTAGTCAACGGACCTTTGATAGCAACCGTGTAATCTTTAATAGCCTCCACTGTCTCGTCCGGCAGCAGGTTTGGAGGGCAGGCATCCCCGTAGACCTTCCGTGCCTTCTCTCCGGCATAGACCTCAAACCATACGATCTTCTTCTTCCCCTTGTATGCCTTTTCCACCGCCGCATCAAAGACCTTTTGAGAGGCCGCCCATATATCGGGACCAGTGCCATCACCCTCTATAAAGGGGATAATGGGATTATCCGGTATATTGAGTTTTCCATCTGTCGCCGCAACGATCTTTGTCCCCGTAGTCGGCGGGGTCAACTTCTGATACTTTGCCATAATTAAATCTCCTTTCTTGTTGAATGAGGACAACGTCTGGACTATATCTATTTAGCCTTTGACTTTACATGGGCCAGAGAGCCCCCTGCCCTGACTACCTCGATATCCCTGGGGGAGAGCGGTGTTGTGACAGGGACCTCTTTCCCCTTGGTCTTATTCCTGAGCATGAGGGTCTTGCCGTCCAGTCCCTTGACGTTCAGCTCGATCTCATCTCCTTGTTCAAAGAGATCATAATCACCCTCATTGAGAAATGTGAGGGGAAGGATTCCGAAGTTTACAAGGTTGGCAAGATGGATTCTTGCAAAGTTCTTTGTGATCACAGCCTTTACCCCAAGATACATCGGGGCAAGTGCGGCATGCTCCCTGCTGGAACCCTGTCCATAGTTTGTACCGCCGATAATAAACCCTCCTCCCCACTCCTTTGCCCTCTTCGGGAAGGTGTTGTCGACCTGCGCAAAGACATATTCAGAGATGGCAGGTACATTGGACCTCAGCGGGAGGACCTTGGCCCCTGCCGGCATGATATGGTCTGTCGTGATATTGTCACCGACCTTGATAAGTACCTTGCCTGCCAGCACATCCGGCATGGCGTCCTTCGTTGGGAGGGGCTTTATATTCGGTCCCCTCAATATCTCCACCTTCTCCGGTTCCTTAGACGGGGATATGATCATAGAGTCGTCGATGAGGAATTTCTCCGGCATCACGATGGTGATCGGTTTCAGCCCGAGTTCTCTGGGGTCTGTAATCTTGCCGGTAATGGCACAGGCAGCGGCGACCTCCGGGCTGGCGAGGTATACCTTGGCATCCTTTGTCCCGCTCCGGCCTTCAAAGTTTCTGTTGAAGGTGCGGATCGTGACTGCGCCTGTCGGAGGTGCAAAACCCATCCCGATGCAGGGTCCGCATGCGCTCTCGAGGAGCCTTGCGCCTGAGGCGATCAGATCTGTCAGGGCGCCTGTCTGGGCAATCATGTTAAGCACCTGTCTTGAGCCTGGAGAAAATCCGAGGCTTACACTTGGATGCACACTCTTCCCTTTCAGCATGGCAGCCACGGTCATGATGTCTTTATAAGACGAGTTGGTGCAGGAACCGATAGCCACCTGCTGGACAGGGGTCCCTGCGATATCCTTCACCTTGACCACCTGATCAGGCATGTGCGGTTTTGCGATGAGGGGTTCAAGCTCATTGAGATGGATCTCTATTACCTCATCATAGGAGGCATCGGGATCAGGCCCCAACGCCTTCCACACATCCTCCCTCCCCTGGGCCTTGAGGTAGGCCTTCGTGACCTCGTCACTCGGGAATACGGACGTGGTGGCCCCAAGTTCTGCACCCATATTGGTGATAGTGGCACGCTCCGGCACCGAGAGGGTCTTTATCCCTTCACCCGTATACTCAAAAATCTTACCCACGCCCCCCTTAACCGTGAGCCGCCTCAGCAGCTCAAGGATAATGTCCTTTGCAGAGACAAAGGGCTGCAGCCTGCCGGTTAGTTTAACATTAACGACCGTTGGCATATTGAGGTTAAAGGGTTCGCCCCCCATAGCAAGGGCGACATCCAGGCCGCCGGCGCCGATCGCGATCATGCCGATCCCTCCGCAGGTAGGGGTATGACTGTCTGACCCAAGGAGGGTCTTTCCAGGTACCCCGAATCTCTCCAGGTGCACCTGGTGGCAGATGCCATTGCCCGGCCGTGAGAAATAGATGCCGAACTTGGATGCCAAGGTCTGAAGGAATTGATGGTCGTCTGCATTCATAAAGTCTGTCTGAAGCATGTTGTGGTCCACATAGCTTACCGACAGCTCTGTCTTTACCTTTGGGATTCCAAGCGCCTCAAATTGCAGATAGGCCATCGTCCCTGTGGCATCCTGGGTCAGTGTCTGGGCTATACGGATGGAGATAGGTTTGCCCGCGTCCATACTGCCGGAGACCAGATGCTCTTTTATAATCTTTTGGGTAAGGTTTGCTCCCATGTTATTGTTCTCCTTTCTATTCTCTATAACATAACAATAATATTGAGGGTTTTTAAAAGGATGAGGAGTTATAAAAAGAACATCACTTACTTCTACTTACTGCTTACTATTAGTAAAAAATTAGATTTTAGTTAATTTTTCGGGCCATGTCAACAGAAATTTCTGATAAAAGAGGTTGACAGGAAAGGTTGTGAGATGATAATAATATATCTCTTTAATATTATTTTACGGGCCGCTAGCTCAGTTGGTAGAGCATCGCCCTTTTAAGGCGGGTGTCGATGGTTCGAATCCATCGCGGCTCATCATATCACGTCCCCATCGTCTAGCACGGCCCAGGACGTCGCCCTTTCACGGCGCAAACGGGGGTTCAAATCCCCCTGGGGACACCAATGGGCTCAAGCAGGTATAACCCCTCTTGTCTGTAATGTATCCCCCGGCTATTCTGATTTTGGGTAAACAGAGGTCTTAAAAATGCTGAAACATATTGTGATGTTCAGACTCAAGGAGTTTGCAGAAGGCTGTAGTAAGGCGGAGAATACAGCGAAGCTTAAAACCCTCCTGGGATTCCTGAAGGACAAGATCAGTGAGGTCAGATATTTAGAGGTGGGGATAAACCAGGGAAGGTCTGAGAGCGCATCCGATATCGTGCTCTATTCAGAGTTCGAGGGTATGCAAGGCCTTGAGGTCTACAGAAAACACCCGGAACATGCAAAGGTTGTAGACTTTATAGGGAAGGTGTGTACAGAACGCCGGGTTGTGGATTATGAGACCAGCGGGGACTGATATCTCAAGAGCTAACCCCAGTCATGGCTGCGGGGTCAGGCTAAAATCTGTTCCCCCGGTATCATTGCCTACAACCACATTGAC
>JACROQ010000080.1:6352-7165 GCA_016214375.1 Nitrospirota bacterium
ACATTGACGTCTTTCTTGGCGCTGCTTGTGAATCCGTTGTGTGATGCTGTCACATCGTAAGTCCCTGCCGGAAGGCCTAAGATAGCATAGCTCCCATCTGACTTGCTGGATGTGCTTGCGATCTCGACAGTCCCGTCAAAGGCCGCCAGTGTCGCGTCTTCGAGAGGGGTCTCGTCATTCTTAGTGACTGCTCCTGAGATACTCCCCGTGGATGAGTTATTCACCACCCGTATGACCGGATGGAATTTAAATTTTTTGATCACCGAGGCCTTGGTTGCGGAGTTAGGGATGGGGAGAAAGGATTGCCCTACATCAAAATCAAGGACGAGGTCAGTCGTCAGTCCCCCCGCTACAGTGATGGGAGGATTTGGGAAGATCTTGATCCCGGATTGACTGCCGCTTGGCACGTCTATGGTGGGCTCTCTCCCATCTGTAAGCTTTATATAGGCAGAACTGACAACGAGCCTTATCTGTCCGTAGGTCCCCTCTGAAAGGTCCGCGTTGACAAGGGCCTCTGTAACACCGCCCCTGAGGTCGAGCAGGTTAAAGGTCCTGGGGGTATCCAGGGGAATCGTTATAAATCCTGAGTCCTCTGTGGGGCTGTCTGATACATGGACTTCAATTTTATCAATGGTTACCCTGGCCTCGGCAATAAGGTCCAAAGGATAGGGCGCATCGGTAATCCGAATACTCAGCGTCCCTGTTCCACTATTAGTTCCTGTATTAGTTCCATCATTAGTTCCACATCCTGTAAGGACAACACCAAAAAGAACGATCATGATAACACCCGCTGTCATTATATTTCTGATAAAC
>JACROQ010000081.1 GCA_016214375.1 Nitrospirota bacterium
TTTGTATGGGCAACCATCTTTTCCTGAATCCTGATATACAGGGCATCAACCTCTTTGTCATATTCAATCTTCATAATGCCTCCATACAAAATTTCATTAAATTTGCACGTGCAAATATTTATTAATAATGATCAAACAAAAGATAGGAGTCGCCGGCGAACTTCTTGTTCACTCTTTTGAGGATGTTCGGGGTGCTGGAGCTCCTCGAAGGAGTCCTTCGGTGCTTAAATCTTCATCTATATCCCCCCAATGACTGCCATAACCTCCACCGCAGATTTGCCAGATCTTTCGTTGCTCCGGTGTTGCATTAAATAACCTGGGGTACCAGGTAAGGGGTACAGAAATAGTACGACCATCCATTAAACTAACGCTTACGGTATCCTCAGTTACCTGAACACCCTTCACCCTTTCATCTGCTGCCGGTGCCAAAATACCCATACCATGACTCCAACAATTTTGATTGATTTTCCAGAATTATTGATTGTATCTCTCTTAACTCTTTTGGGCTAAAACCAAAGTTACGTGCCAGACTTATCGGCTGCAACCAGAACTTGGCTGATAGATTCTCACGGTCAACATGAATATGTGGCGGCTCAGTTGTTTCATGGCTATAAAAATAAAAACGATATGGCCCATGTCTTAATACAGTCGGCATTATTTTATCCTGATTGTATGCAAGTAGAGCAGTTTTGTCAATTACGAGCATTACGAGGTCACTTAGAACAGTACTTCCTCAATCCCCTCATAATTCCATTCACTGGGAAATTCTATTACCAATTTTTTCATAAGAGGGAAGGGGTCAAATTTGATTACCTCAAAGACCCTCCTGTATGTACACTCTTTCCAAGCAATTGGATGAAGAAGTTGCAAGGCTTCATCTGGAAAAGATCGGCGTCAAACTGACAAAAACTTTCGAGGGAACAGGCGGATTATATCGGTGTTCCTGTCGTATCGAGAGATTTTGTGATACCAAATCATGATACCAAAATCATTTTGACATAAAAACCTCATCCTGTTATATTAGGCCCATATCAGTATAGATATAAAAGTATGGAAAGGAAGACCATGCGGGAGCAGAACATTACATCACAATTGGAGGAGTTGCCAGAGGATTTAAAATACCAATATATTCTTAGAGATACTGCTATTGACTTCTCGCTGCATTCTATCGGGGTGATACTATTTAGAAATAACAAAGACACTATTTTCCTTGAGTTCACTAAGGATGTTATTCCTAAGGTTGAGATTATTACGTTACAGAAATCCCTGTATGAGGACCTTGCCCAGGATAAGAAAACATTTGGACTAGACTTTGATGATTTGTATCAATATAAAATTGCCAAACAACGGGATTTGAAAATAGTCACTATGGATAAAGATTTTGAAAAGGTTAAGAAAGAAATAGAGATTATTTTTTTGTAAGTATAGCTGATTGACCCGAACATATAAAGGCTCTTACTAATTTTAATTACCCTCTGGCCAATTGGGGTTATTCTCCTCGTCCTTATTGCACTACGTATCAGTGCTAATCTTCTCAGCCATCGCATCAAGCAGTGGAACTGGGAAAAACACCTCTTTATGGGAATCATTCCCCTTGTAAATAAGAAGGATTGCGGAAGGATTGCGTGGTCCGACCCTATTCTCCCTTCTTTACCTGCGGCATAGGGGAGGGTTTCAAACCCTCCCCTACCCAGTTTCCCAATTCACTAACTTCCCAACTGCCAATTTACCAATTTTCCAACTTCCAATTCCCTAATTTCCCAATTTCCTACGCTTAGTTTTTCCCTTAGCCCTTCTCACGCTGGTCATCTGATAAGGGTCCAGGATTTTTTCGGCCTCGGCCTTTGACAGGATCCCTTTCTCAATCACCAAATCCCGTATGGACCTTCCTGATGCAAGGGATTCTTTGGCGATGCGGGCTACGGCTTCATAGCCGATCACAGGATTCAGAATGGTGGCCAGACTGAGGGTGCGTTCTGCCAGCTCCCGGCAGCGCTCCTCATCTGCAACAATCCCTTTGACACATTTTTCAGTAAATACCCTGACGACATTAGTCAAGAAGCGGATAGACTGCAGGAGGTTGTAATTGATGACCGGCATCATCACATTGAGCTCCAACTGGCCGGCCTGGGCCGCAAGGGTAATCGCTGTATCATTCCCGATCACCTGGAACCCGACCATGTTGAGCGCCTCGGCCATAGACGGATTGACCTTGCCGGGCATGATGGAAGAACCAGGCTGTACTGCCGGGAGGCGGATCTCTGCAAGACCGGTCATGGGGCCGGAGCTCAGGAGCCGCAGGTCATTGGCGATCCGGATCAGCTCTGCGGCAAGCATCCTAAGGCCTCCGGAGAGGGAGACAAAATCAGACATACTCTGCATCGAGGCGACCAGGTTCTTTGAACCATAAAGACGAAACCCCGTGAGCTTACAGAGATACACGACCATCTTCTTCTGATAATCCGGATGGGTATTTATCCCTGTCCCCACTGCAGAACCCCCGATGCCCAACTCTAAAAGGCGGTCTGCCTCTTGCCGAATGGCCTTGCACCCCTTGTTCACAGCAACGGCATAGGCTGAGAACTCCTGTCCCAGCCGTATAGGGACGGCATCCTGCAGATGGGTCCGGCCTGACTTGATAATCCCATCAAACTCCCTCCCCTTCGCCTCAAGGGCCTCGCCAAGCCCCTCTAAAACCGGCATCAGATCCGTAATCGCGAAGAGGGCTGCAATCCGCATGGCCGTCGGAAAGACATCGTTCGTGGACTGAGACATGTTGACATGGTCATTCGGATGGACAATCGAGTAGTCTCCCCTCTCCCCACCGAGTATCTCAATGGCCCGGTTTGCAATCACCTCATTGCCATTCATGTTGTGCGACGTACCGGCCCCGGCCTGGAAGACATCCACAACAAAATGCTCATACCACTCTCCTTCAGCCATCTCCCCTGCCGCCTGCACAATCGCCCCCCCCCTGCGCCTGTCCAATTTCCCGGCATCCATATTCGCAAGGGCAGCCGCCTTTTTAATCAATGCCGTAGCACGGATAAACTCAGGCCGGGAGGTCACCCCGCTGATCGGGAAATTCTCAACCGCCCTGGCAGTCTGCACCCCGTAGTAGGCCCAGGTAGGGACCTGCTTCTCTCCGAGGGAGTCCCGCTCTATCCTGAATCCCTTTCTCGCTTTTTGCCTCTTCATGAAAAGGCCCTTCCCTTCAGCAGCCTGCTGAAAAGTCCTGCAATGTCACCCTGAACCCTTCGGCCACGCTCAGCGTAAACTCCATCAAGGGTCTGATAACTCATTGTTTATCAGATGCTTCGCTTCGCTCAGAATGACAATCTTGGGCATTCCATGCCTTTTTCAGCAGCCTGTTAATTCTCACTGAACACCATTACCGGATGAAGCGCCATTACCGGTCAGCATAACCCGCAGCCCCTCACCCCCGGCCGCAAGGTATATATGGTTATCCTCCCCTACAGTAATCGTTGAGATGCTGCCTGTGGTATCATGTTTTGCCGTTGAGACTGGCTTCATGGGATCACTCACGT
Source organism: Nitrospirota bacterium (assembly GCA_016214375.1). Classification (GTDB taxonomy): domain Bacteria; phylum Nitrospirota; class 9FT-COMBO-42-15; order HDB-SIOI813; family HDB-SIOI813; genus JACRHF01. The sequence continues at coordinate 3,549 of JACROQ010000081.1, forward strand.
TGAAGATGCCGACCTCTTTTTCACTGTAGATATACAACTGATCCCCCTTCAGATAGATCCCCTTTATCTTATAGTCCACACTGATCTCTCTGACCTCCTTGATCGATTTGGGATCCGCAATATCTATGACGAGCACCTTACCCCTGCCGCTCGTGAGAAAGGCAAAGGTGTCCTTTATCCTGACAGGACCGGCCCCCCTGGCATGGAAGAGACTGGCCCGTACCGGCATCGCAGGATTACTGATATCGACCACCTCTAATCCGGCATCCCCCTCAGCGATCAGGAGATACCCCTTATGCAGAATCAGGTCCCGAGGGCTCTCCTCTGTCGCATAGGTTGCAACAAGCTTAGGCTTTACAGACTCTGACACATCCACAATCTGCACACCCACCTCTCCATCCGCAATGTAGGCAGACGTCCCGTCCACAACCACCTTGCCTGCAATCCCGGGGGTATCATATCCACCGATCCTGACAGGTTTATAGGGATCACTGTAATCGATGATATGGAGTCCCGCATCCCCGGCGGCCACAAAGGCAAGAGACTCCTGCATCAAGAGACCCTGAGAATCACCCGGCAATTCAAGGGTGGTAACCCATGTGGGATTGGCCGGATTACTGATGTCGATCACCTGAAAACCTTGCGAACCATTGGCAATATAGGCATACTTCCCCTTGGTGTACAGATCATGGGCATAGCCGTAATACCCATAGCCGGCCACCTCGTAAGGCCGCCTTGGGTTAGAGACGTTGATGACCTTGATCCCGGATTCCCAGTCTGCAATGTAGGCATAGTCCCCCCTGACCTTAACATCCCATACCATCCCGCTGGTCTCCAGACTGCCGGCGATAGCCGGTCTCGCGGGATTACTGACATCAATGACCTGAAGGCCGGACTTCCAGTCTGCCACATAGGCATATTGCCCGGAGACAAAGACACCTCTCGCATTTCCCGGTGTCTTTAAGAAGCCGACCCCGCGCGGTCTTAACGGATTCTGTATATCAATGATATGGAGCCCTGTATAATAGGAGGCCACATAGGCAAAGTTGTCTTTCACAAAGACATCCTCCGCATTGATGGCCGCGGGATAACTCGATACGAGCATGGGCTTTCTTGGATTCACGATATCCACAACGAGGAGCCCCCCCTTATCTGCGGCCACAAGGGCATAGTTCCCCTTGACTGCAATCCCCCAGGCAAGACCCTTTGTCTCGAACCGGCTCAGGAGTTCAGGACGGGCAGGGTTTTTTACATCAATAATAGAGACACCGCCGCGGTGGTCTGCTACATAAACATAATTTCCGACAACCTGCACGATATAGGCGAGTCCCTGTGTGGCGACATTGCCGATAATCCGTGAGGCTAATGGGTTTTTTACATCCATGATCTCAAGTCCGTGATCGTCATCGCCTACATAGGCGATGTTATCCTGGACATATATCCCCTTTGGAGACCCCGGGGTGTGGACATTGGTGAGGTGGATCAGTTTATAGGGAAAGGTGACATCGTAGATGTGGAGGCCGGAATACCAGTCTACAAGATAGAGATAATTCTCCTTGAGGAAGAGCTTCCTTGCATACCCCCCTTTTGTTGGATCCCCGATCTCAGGAGGGGCGGCTAAACAGGGCTGAATCAGAAACAGTGTCAACAATAAACTTGAAATAATCCTTCGCATAAAAGTCTCCTGGTTTCAAATGCGATACGCTGCTGCGGCCAACGCTACGCCCGTGTCCTAAGTTTGCGCTCAAAAATGCCCACGACCCATTGCATTTACTTCGTAGCAATGGGTGCCCCGCATTTTTCAGCGCAAACTTTTAGCGTACTTCCATATCCGCCGCCCACTCCACAACCTCGCTGGTCACGACCTCCCGATTTCCTGCGATGTAGCCGTACCATTTGACAAAAGAGTCCGCAACGACAACGACGGCAAGGAGGGCCATGGCCGCTACCAGGGCCGCATCCAGTTTAAACATGACGACCATAAAGAGCATCGGGATAAAGGTGACCCAGGCATACCTCAGCTTCCCCATCTTGATGATCACGGTTGTCCCAACGCAGAAGGCAAGCGCAGCTAATAACTGGTTGGCCACCCCGAACATGGGCCAGATGGTCGAGATGCTCCCGGAGTAGATCAGATAGCCCCAGGCGCCCACGACCATGAGGCTGGCCAGGATCGTCCCCGGCATCCAGTGGGTCCGGCTTAATGGCTTATACACATGGCCGCCCAGCTCCTGAACGATAAATCTCGCAACCCTCGTTCCGGTATCCACAGTGGTCAGGATAAAGAGGGCCTCAAACATGAGGGCGAAATTATACCAGTACGGCATCAATCCGTCCATGCCTGGGAGTCTCGAAAAGATCGAGGCCATCCCGACAGCGAGGGATACCGCGCCCCCAGGCCTGCCGACCACATTTGTCCCCACGGCCGCCGATAGTTCCTGTATCCGGCTCACCGGAAAACCAAGGGCGGCAAGGGCATCAAAGGAGAGGGTTGTGTTGATGGCAAAATAATCGCCAGGGATCAGGATGGTCGCGGCAACGATGGCGATCACCGCCACAAAGCCCTCCATCAGCATCGCCCCGAAGCCGATCACCTTGATCTCTGACTCCCGCTGGATCATCTTGGGGGTAGTCCCTGAGGAGATCAGAGAGTGGAATCCGGATATGGCGCCGCAGGCAATCGTGATAAACATGAAGGGAAAGAGGGGGCCGGGTATGATCGGCCCTCCGCCGGCGATAAACCGGGTGGCCGCCGGCATCTGGATATCCGGGGCCAGGAGGATCACCCCGAAGGCCAGGAGTCCCACAGTCCCCAGCTTCATATAGGTCGAGAGATAATCCCTCGGACAGAGGAGCATCCACACCGGGAGTACCGATGCCACAAAACCATAGGCCGCCATGCCAAAGACGAGTGTGCCCCTCGACAGGTTAAAAAAGGGCTCAAGGCCTGAACCCGGGATATACCTGCCGGATATCACGGCGAGGAGGAGAAGGATGACCCCGATGGCGCTCACCTCTCCAACCCTCCCATGCCGGATCCTATAGAGATACATCCCCATCAGGAGGGCAATAGGAATCGTAGCTGCGATCGTAAATGTCCCCCAGGGACTCCTGGTCAGGGCATTGACGACCGCAAGGCCGAGTCCGGCCAGCGCCACAATGATGATAAACAGGATGGCTAAGGCAGCCGTAATCCCGGCGACAGGTCCAACCTCATCCTTTGCGATCTGGGCAAGGGACCTGCCGTTTCGCCGGACAGAGGCCGTAAGGATCACGGTGTCGTGGACAGCGCCGCCGAGGGCCGCACCGACCAATATCCAGAGGAACCCGGGCAGGTAACCAAACTGGGCGGCCAGGACCGGCCCTATCAATGGGCCTGCGCCTGCAATGGCCGCAAAGTGGTGGCCGAACAGTACCCATTTGTGCGTCGGGTGATAGTCCCGTCCATCCGCCATCCTCTTTGAGGGGGTGATCCGCCGGTCGTCCAATGCCAGGACCTTCGCCGTCAGAAAAGACCCGTACAGGCGATAAGAGATGACAAAGAAGCAGGCGGCGGCGACCACAAGCCAGAGGGCATTGACCTTTTCTGCAGGATGGATAATCCGGGTAACGACCGCCAGGGCAAAGGTCCCGATAGCGGCAATGGCAGCGGTAATGAGGGTTGATGGTTTCATATTGGAAAATAATTATAGTCTGGATGGGTAGAGGAGGTCAAGAACACGAATTGCCTCATTAATCAATTCAATATCACGCGATTTTAACCTCAAGACGCCTCCCTAATGCTGATGCTACTCGCTCTAAGGTCGATAGCTTGATATCTTCTGCATGATTTTCTATCCGTGAGATCGCGGTCTTTTTGGTTTTAAGCCTGCGGGCGAGCTCTTCCTGGGTCAGTCCTGCCGCTTCACGTGCTTGCCGGAGCATTACCCCTACCTTAAACTGCTCGTATCCTTCATCATATCCCGCGGCAAATTTCTTGTCCCTCTTTTTCCTATCGTCGATGTATTTTTTCAGGTCACTCATGGCTTTGTCCCCCTTTCCAAAAAATCCTTTCTACAGGCCTCTGCCCTTTCTATTTCTGTCTTTGGCGTTTTTTGACTCTTCTTTGTAAATCCATGGGTCAAAACGACCACGGAATTTTCTATAAAGAAACAAAATATTCTATAGGCATTTGAGCCGAACGTTATCCTGCAGTTCCATATTTCTTCCGTACCTGTAAGCTTTTTAAAATATGAAGAAGGAACAATATCTAACTCCTCTATGAGTTTAAGAACCCATGTTACTTTCTGTGCAGTCTTTCCTGGCAAAGAATCGAGAAAATCTTGTATCGGGCATTTACCATCGGATGTTTTATAGAAAGTGATGGTTCTACTCACAAAAGGAATGTTAACTTACACGTTAACCTTTGTCAAGAGGACATTTATCATTTTGGGATGACAGGAACAGATAAACCCCCTTGACCGATGTATCACATTCAACAGTGGTTTACCGGGCGAGACCGTGTTATAATGGGTTATTCACCTAAGGGGTCACCCCGATGGCAAAGAAAAGGAGAAGCATTCAGCAAAAGATTGTCATCGCCTTGCTGGTTGTCGGATTCTTACCGGGATTCGTGGGTATATTTTTTACCTATCTGAGTGGAACCAGGGCCCTGAAGGACTCCATTGGCGCCAATTTCCAGACTATCGCCATAGCGACCTCCGAAAAGATCGATCTGATCATCCAGGAAAAGATCCGTAATGCACAGACCCTCGCAATATCCCCTCCCATAATTGCCGCAGTGAAAGGGGATAGAAACCGCGAGGAGGATTCCGGCCTGCTCAACTACCTTCAGAGGTTTCAAAGAGAACAGGGAGAAAATATTATCTCCATCGCGGTTACAAATGACAAGGGGCGCACGATAGGGACTGCCGGCAGACCGCTTTCAACACAGGGACCGGATAAAAGATTCCAGGACAACATTATCAGGAATGGCAGGGATGGTAAGGAATCGGCCTTTGTGGGTGACTTCCATTTTGACAGTGCCTTGCAGGAATACCCCATGTGGATCTCGGTCCCCATCAAAGAAGATCAGGGTGCCGGAGGCATCGGAAACATTATGGTCCTCTACAATGTCAAGGAGGTATTCGAGGTCATCAATAATATCAGGATCGGGAAAACAGGTCATGCAAACTTAGTCGCCTCGGATGGTACCCTGCTGGCATGCCCCCGCTTCCCTCCCGGAACGCACACGATCAACGATCGGCTATTACGGCAGATCGCCATGCCGCAGCCGGGCTGGGGAGTCGCACACGATGATGCCCATGGAGGGAAGGATTCCATTATCGGGTTCTCCCCGGTGAAGATAACCCTGCAGATGGGGAAAGAGAACTTTGGCGGACAGAAGTGGTATCTGTTCATACGGCAACTACCGAAGGAGACATACGCCCCGATCTATGTCCTGCTGTGGAGGGTATCGATCCTGGGTTTTACCATCGTCGGTATCCTGTCTCTGCTCGGATACTTTCTGGCAAGAAGGATCGTTGGGCCTGTCAGGATGTTAAGTGAAGGCGCTAAGCTGATCGGCCAGGGGCACCTTGACCATCATCTTAAGATTACCACCGGAGATGAGATCGAGGAGCTTGCCGGAATATTTAATCAGATGGCCAGGGACCTCGAAAAGAGATTCCAGGAGATCCGGTTAGAGAAACA
>JACROQ010000082.1 GCA_016214375.1 Nitrospirota bacterium
AGTATAAAGACATTTATTGCGATCGTATTACATGAGGCCCGGTATATTTAATCCCATCCCGCTGGTGAGCCCCTTCATCTCCTCTGCCACCATGTCTTTGGCCTTTCTTAAAGCCTCATTGGCCGCAGCCACTACCAGATCCTGGAGCATCTCGATATCGTCCGGGTTGACGACATCCCGCTCTATCCTGATGGAGACGATCTCCTGATGGCCGTTTGCAACCACAGTAACCATGCCCCCGCCTGAGGATGCCTCGGCAGTCTTATTTGCCGCCTCCTCCTGGATCCTGGCCATCTGCTCCTGCATCTTCTGCGCTTGTTTTAAGATATCCCCGAACATCTTTTTTGACATGGTCCCCCCTTGGCTCCTGTCTGCCGGCCTCCTGCCCGATAAATCGGGCAACTACTCCCTCCTGCTCCGCAGCTCCACCAGTTCTCCGCCTAATATATCAATCGCCTCCTGCACAATCGAATCAGAAAACACCTCTTCTACCTCCTGTTGCTTCTTCTCATGCACCCCTGTGAGATATTCGTTATAGGCAGGGCTGTGTCCTTCCTTTCCTGACAGGATAATATATTTAATCCCTGCCACCCCGGGGATATAGCCTTTGACGATATTCAGTATCAGATCCTTGCACTCCTGCCGCTCAATAAGATTGATAAACACAGAGGCCCCGCCGTTAAATCCAATCGACAGTATCCCATTTTCATTCCCGACCGGGATACCCTGTTCGAGATACGCGCCCAAGCTCGGCTTGTTCTCGTTGATCTTTGCTACAGCACTGCGCCAGAGGGCCGTCATGTCAGAGCCGCCTTTTATCGTGACAAGGGTAGCATCGGTGACTGTTTCCTGATCCTCTGCGGCCTCTTTGACCTCCTCTGTATCCACGGATGGTGCGGATGGCGCCACGGGTATTGCAGATACAGGTGAAACCTCTCTGGAACTAGTCTCCCTGGATTTTGGATTAGGGGCTGCGCCTGTGGCCCATCTCTTTTCGAGACCGGACAATCTCCCGATTAGGTCATCGACCGGGACAACCGGCCTCATATTGGAGGCCTTAATAATGGCCATCTCAAGAGAGAATCTGGGATAAGGGAACCAGCGTATCTCATCGAGGGCCTTTGAGAAGATCCCGAAGAGTCTCTGAAGATCCTCAAGAGATATCCCTTCAACGGCCTTCGTCATCTCTGCGACCCTCTCTGATGGAAGATCGATGACGTCCTGTCCCATCCCAAGCTTCGCCAGGGTCATGTTCCTGAGATGCCCTACCACGTCAGAACAAAACTGCTTCAGATCATAGCCGCCGTCTGCGACCTCTTTCAGGAGGGATAAGGCCTTTGCCGGGTCTTTGCTGATGATATGTTGTGTCAAGGGTCCGACCCAGTGGTCAGCCAGGCCTAAGATCCAGGATACGTCCCCTTCGGCAAGGTTTTCCCCTGTGTAAGAGATCACCTGATCCAGGAGGCTCAGGGCATCCCTCATACTCCCGTCAGAACTCCTGGCCACCAGAGAAAGGACATTTTCCTCAGACTCGATCCCTTCCTCACGCAGGATATACCGTAGTCTTTCGATGATCTCCCTGTAACTGATCCTCCGGAACTGAAAGTGCTGGCACCTTGAGTGGATCGTACCGGGTATCTTGTGAGGCTCTGTCGTCGCAAATATAAAGACGATGTGGGGAGGGGGCTCTTCCAATATCTTGAGAAGGGCATTAAATGCCGAGGTGGAGAGCATGTGGACTTCATCAATAATGTAGATCTTGTAACGCCCCTTCAGGGGGACATACTGCGCTCTCTCCTGCAGATCTCTCACATTATCTACGCCGGTATGAGATGCGCCGTCGATCTCTACGACATCGACGGAGAACCCGGTTGCGATGTCTGTACATGATTGGCACTTCATGCAGGGGACCGGTGTGGGGCCTTCGGCGCAATTTAACGATTTTGCCAATATCCGCGCTACCGTGGTCTTCCCGACACCCCTCACCCCGGAGAAGAGATAGGCATGGGCGATGCGGTTCGCCTTTATGGCATTCTCCAGGGTCTTTGAGACATGCCCCTGCCCGGTAAGCTCCTGGAATGACCTGGGCCGCCATTTTCTTGCCAAGACCTGATAGCTCATAAGATTGCGACCTACTATTTATTGACTCTCTGAATAAGTTCAGCAACGTGTCATTCTGAGTCGCCGAAGGCGGCGAAGAATCTGATCACTCCTTGTTCTCCTCATGATCCAGATCCTTCGCTTCGCTCAGGATGACATTAAAAAGTGTTCGCTACACGTGTGCCCATCCCCTCTGCGCAGTTGAGATAAGACAAGGTATCACTGCGGCACACACGGAGATTTACGTAACGCTGCTTCCTTCCGGACCTGGCGGGGTTTGTAAGTCCATGTTGCGCAGGACCCGGTCCATGCTCAACTGCACACAAAAGACGGGCCAGGAAAATGGCGGAGAGGGTGGGATTCGAACCCACGGTACTGTTTCCAGTACACATACTTTCCAGGCATGCCCCTTCAGCCGGACTTGGGTACCTCTCCTAACAGCACAGATTATAGTGTCATTCTATGAGAAATGAAATATGAGGTCAAGAACTAAAATATCGCACTAAAATATCGTAAAATAGATTTGTCCCCTTTTTGAGGTATTCGAGAAATAGCCCATCTTGTCACCCTGAGCGAAGCGAAGGGTCTGATAACATCATGATTTATCAGATGCTTCCCCTTCACATTGTTCAGGGTCAGAATGACACCAGTGGCAGAATGGGCTATTTCTCGAATGCCTCCCTTCCCCGCTCATGATTTTATTGACATGCAGTCATCTTATTTGTTAAATTCAGACCATGAAAACTATCCCTGTCCCAAAGAACCTATTATGGGATTATACCACTGCTCCGGATGACCTCCTATGGCGTCTCCAGCGAATCGCTGATTTCTTTCCTCTTTATGGAAAAGACCGGGAGACGGTCTATGCCCTTTATGAGCACAGAAATTCCCTTCAGATTGACAGGGAAACTCGTCTCCTCATATAGGAATTCTATTTAGCATGGAAATCCAGAGATGAATGAAATTTATGAAAACGATATCCTCGCCAACAAATTAATGGCAATGACCGACCGCCGGGATCCTAAGGACTATGTTGATGTTTACTTCATCCTGCAAGATTATCCTTCCATGAAGATAGAAGACTCTATAAGGCAGACGGAAAATAAGTTCGGGATAAAAGGCGTAAGTTCAATGCAACGACTCTGATATGAAACACTTCTTCCAGGAAACAGCCAGAACACTTATCCGGCGTTCCATAGAGATTTGAAAGGTATAATATTTTATCGGCTTAGCTGATAATGCGAAGAATGCCCCTGAGCAGATCTGCTGGTCTGGGCGGACAGCCTGGGATATAGGCATCTACCGGGATGATCTTCCCGATGCCGCCGAGGGAGGCGTAGCTCTCGCCGAAGATTCCACCGTTGCATCCGCAATCCCCCACAGCGACCACCAGCTTCGGAGGAGGCGTTGCATTGTAGGTCCTCTTCAAGGCAATCTCCATGTTCCGGGTTACCGGGCCTGTGACAAGGAGCATGTCGGCGAATCTGGGGGAGGCGGTAAAATGGATCCCGAACCGCTCACAATTGTAGATGGGATTATTCAGGGCATGGATCTCCAACTCGCAGCCATTGCACGAGCCGGCATCGACCGCCCGAATGGTCAGGCTCCTCTGGAAACGCCGCCGGATGGCCTCTTCCAGTCCTGTCCCGACCTCTTTTATCTCCTCCTCCACCCCGGCAGGGAGCGGTTCCGTGACGATGCCGGTCCGAAATATCTGATGCAGAATTCTTAGCATGTTCTATGTGCCCCTGTTCTCCTTGAAATTAATTCACCTGAAAATCCCCTGCCCTCTGCTGTCATTCTGAGCGCAGCGAAGAATCTGATTAACCCGGCGGGTCAGACCCTTCGCCTTCGGCTCAGGGTGACATTTTCATGCCCCTTTGTGAGCCTGCGGCTCATGAGCGTTCACCTGAAAATCCTATCAGTGTCCGTCATTCCCACGAAAGTGGGAATCCAGACCTCTACCTGCGTTCTGGATTCCCGCTTGTGCGGGAATGACATCTTCATGTCACAGGGATATATAAGTCCCCTCACAAATCATGTCCTGAATACGACTGATTAAAGCTCTTGTTGCATACCGGGAAATCGGGGACGATATTCCCGTGGATTGACTGTTCTACGGCGATCCAGTTGACGCTGGAGGGGTCTCTGACCATGCACCGGTTGATCTCCCCCCTGGGTCCGGACTGGAGCCAGTAGACGATCTCCCCCCGCCACCCCTCAACGACGGCAAACCCTGATCCTTCCTTTGAAGGGGGATCAAAACGGCCGCTGATCTCACCTTGTGGAAGGCCTTTCAGTATCTCGCCAATGATACGGAGTGAATCCCTGATCTCCTCAATCCTCACCCATACGCGGGCATGAATATCGCCGCTATTCAGTACCGTCATCTTAGGAATTATCTGATCATAGGGAGGAAAAGGGTTCTGGACGCGGCAGTCTAAACCTATCCCGCTGGCCCGTGCCACGAATCCAACCACACCCAGTTCCCTGGCATCCTCAGGCAAGAGGACCCCTGCGTCCCTGACCCTGTCTTCCAGGGAAGGGTTTTCATCATAGATGATAACCAATCTTTCGAACTCCTTCTTCATCCACTCCATCTCCCGCAGGATTTCTTCTCTCCCTTCCGGAGTTATGTCCACCGTCACCCCTCCGGGGATGACCCTGTCCATCATCAACCGGTGGCCAAAGAGCTTAGCGTTTGTGCGGAGGACCACCTCTCTCAGCCTGGAGAACTGATAAAGCAAGAATGTGAAGGCAACATCATTGCAGATGGCGCCGATATCCCCAAGGTGATTGGCAATCCTCTCCCTCTCCAGCATCAGTGCCCGGAGCCGTAAGACCCGCTCCTGTGGAACACATCCGGTCATGGCCTCCAGGGCCCTGCAATACGCAAGGGCATGGGCCACGGTTGTATCCCCGGAGACCCGGCCTGCCAGCCTAACCCCCTCAATCCACGAAAGGGCCTCAAACCTCTTTTCGATCCCCTTGTGCACATAGCCAAGCCTCTCTTCCAGGTGGAGGATATCCTCCCCTACGGCCTGAAAGCGGAAATGACCCGGCTCGATGATCCCGGCATGGACAGGGCCAACAGGGATCTCATAAACCCCTTCCCCTTCCGCCCTGATCCATTGATACTCCCCTTTTACCCTTGGCATCGGTCTTGAGGGATCAAAGTCCTTCCTCAGGGGCCAGGCATCCTCCGGCCAGTCCTCGTGCTTTATCCAGGGCCTCGGGTCAGGATGTTCCACAGGGATGACCCCCATCAGGCTCCTCATCTGCCTTTCAAAGCGAAAGGCAGGGACAAATTTCTTGGTCAGACTGGGAAATGAAGGATCTTCGAGGGGGATGCGGTAACTGATAATGATATACTCCGAGTCCAGAAAGAAACAGGTATAGATACCGAACCCCATCCCCACTCCTTCGACTTCTCTCAGGACAGGCCTATCCCTCCCCTTGAAGGGGAGGGGAATTTTCATGACCCTTTCATCTGTTGCCCATTCGGCAACAAGTCTTGCACCCACCTTTTTCATCCCCCTTGCCGCCTCGATGAACCTTTCCCTGGGGACAAGAAAAGAGGGGACAGTTTCAGGATAATGGCCTTCATCCCTTATGGCATCGGGGCCGAGCATTCTGGTTATAATATTTCCTAAACTATCCACGGTCTTCCCTTTTCATTTCAGCAACTCCACGGCCATATGAAACCACCGAGACAGAAAATTCGGCATATACACTCCTATGACCAGGACAAGCGCCATGTGCAGCACGACCGGGACATGGGCCACCTTAAGGAGATGCTGGTATTCCGGCCGATGTCCGGCCACCATCGGCTGGACTCGTCGGAAGAGGGCCGCAAAGGCCACCCCCAGCCCCAGGAGAAGAAACGGCGTCAGGAGCGGCGCATCCTTCATCGTTGCCGTCAGGATCAGAAACTCGCTGGTAAATACCCCGAAGGGGGGCATCCCGACGATGGCCATGACGCCAAAGACAAGCCCCCACCCCACCAGGGGGTTTCCCCGTATCAGCCCCCTGATCCTGCTCATCTCCTGCGTATCATGCATCTGGGCCGCATGCCCCACGGTAAAGAATATGGACGACTTGGTCAGGCTGTGAACGAGCATATGAAGCAAGGCCCCGAAGGTCGCAATAGGCCCGCCAAGGCCGAAGGCAAACGTGGCAATCCCCATATGTTCGATAGACGAGTAGGAGAACATTCTCTTGATGTCCTTCTGCCGAAGGAGTGAAAACGCGGCGACAAGGATCGAGAGGATACCGAAGCCCATCATGATATTCCCTGCCAGGTTCGTACCGAGTGAACCATCCACTAATACCTTGCACCGGACCAGGGCGTAGAGGGCGATGTTTAAAAGAAGCCCCGAAAGTACCGCCGATATAGGCGTCGGGCCTTCGGCGTGGGCATCCGGGAGCCAGTTATGAAGGGGCACAAGCCCCACCTTTGTCCCGTATCCGACCATGAGGAATACGAAGGCCAGTTGAAGGACTCTAGGCTCAAGCTGTCCGCTCACCTGGCTCAGGTTCGTCCAGAGCAAGGCATCCCCTCCCTCACCGAGGACCTTCTCTGCCGCAAAGTAGAGGAGGACCGTTCCGAAGAGGGCCTGGGCAATCCCCACGCCGCAGAGGATAAAATACTTCCATGCCGCCTCAATGGCTGTGGGTGTCTTGTAAAGAGACACTAACAGCACTGTGGAGAGGGTTGCCAGCTCCATCGCAATCCAGAGGACACCGATATTGTTGGTCAAAAGACAAAGGAGCATGGCGAAGATGAAGAGCTGAAACATCGCATGATAGAAACGCATCCCCCAGTGGCCGACGCGGCCATGCTCCCTCTCCCTCCTCATGTATCTCCTGCTGAAGACCGCTGTGGTCGTGGAAACAAAGGAGGTCAGCACGACAAGATACACATTGAATGCATCAATGAAGAAGAACTTCCTCCCGGCCATGAATGACCCGTCATAGTAAACTTGAATGGCAAGGACAATGCTGATGGCAAATGTGGCAAAGGAACAAACGATGTTGATCTCCGGGGCAAATTTCCTGTCCCCCACGAAACCCAGGATTACAGCGGCTATAAATGAGACACCTAATAAAAGCAAAATTGTCATGATGAGTTAATCAGTCCTCTTCTTTTAATCGTGCCATCTGCTCCACATCCAGGCTTTCAAAGGTCGTCCGTATATGGAAAAAGAAAATGCCGAATATAACCGCCGCAATCAGGATGTCCAATGCCACACCTAATTCCACCACGAGCGGCATTCCATAAGTGGCGCTCGTGGCCGCGAAGAATAAACCATTCTCCATGGCAAGGAAGCCTATGATCTGGGTAACTGCGTGTTTCCGGGTGATCATCATCAGAAGCCCAAGCATCACAGTGGCCAGGGCTATAGCAATCGTGGAACGGGTAACCAGGGTTGACAGCTCCCGGATGGGTGAAGTCAGGTGATAGGAAAAGATCACAAGGGCGATCCCCATCAGCATGGTGGCCGGGATATTGACTAACGTTTCGACCTCCTTCTGAATCTTGAGGCGGATGATCAGGACATGGAGGATGTACGGGAGCACAATGACCTTCAGGGCCAGGGTAAGAATCGAGGAGATGTACAGGTGGTGCTGTCCCGCCGCATACCCGACAACCGCCGTGCTGATCGAAAGAAATAGCCCCTGCCATGCGAAGAGGTGCAGGAGCCCGTATATCCGCCTCTGGGCAAGAAGACCAAAGGCGGTCAGGAGTATCAGCGCCGCCAGGACACTATTTAGTTGTGCTGCAAAGTTGA
>JACROQ010000016.1 GCA_016214375.1 Nitrospirota bacterium
GATAATGACCACCTTGTCCCGGTCCCATACCTTCGCATGGACCCCGAACTCCCGTTTGAATATCTCTATGGTGCCGGGGCCGCATACATCGTGGGTCATCAGGACATCCACATCCACCCAGATGTTATCCCCGGGGGAGACCCGCCCCTTCCATGCATGCCTTGCTAATATCTTCTCTGTCAGGGTCATACCTATCATAACACCATTGCGGGGGACAGATTTCAAATCTGTCCCCTCTCCTTATGGGCCAGCTTATTCAATGCATTCAGGTAGGCCTTGGCACTGGCGACGATGATGTCCGTGTCTGCCCCCTGTCCCACGACGGTCCGCCCCCCCTCTTCCATCCGGACGGTCACCTCTCCAAGGGCATCTGTCCCGCCGGTGATGGCCTTGACCTCATACGACAGGAGGTGGCCTGCGGCCTGTGTCATGGCCTTGATCGTCCGGTATGTGGCATCCACAGGACCATCCCCGGTGGAGACGTTCCTGACACTGCGGCCATCGATCTCCAGTTCTACGGTCGCGGTGGGGGTCACATCACTGCCGCTCTCCACATGGATGTATTTTAATCCATATTTCTCAGGGATACGATAGATCTCCTCGGTGATGATGGCCTCGATATCCTCTTCAAAGACCTCCTTCTTCTGGTCTGCCAGCCTCTTGAATCTCTCAAAGGCCTTATGGATATCCTCATCCGACAGGCTGTAGCCCATCTCTGTAAGTTTGTTCCTGAAGGCGTGCCTGCCTGAGTGTTTTCCAAGAACAAATTTATGGGCCGTAATCCCTACGGACTCCGGCGTCAGGATCTCATAGGTCCGTTTATCTTTCAACAGCCCGTCCTGATGGATGCCTGATTCGTGCGCAAAGGCATTGGCCCCGACGATGGCCTTATTAGGCTGTACGACCATGCCGGTGATCGTACTGACAAGGCGGCTTGTCTTATATATCTCCTGTGTCACGATCCCTGTGTCTGCATTGAAGAACGACCCTCTTGTCTTCAACGTCATCACAACCTCTTCTAAGGAGGCGTTGCCCGCCCTCTCTCCAATGCCGTTTACAGTGCACTCTACCTGTCCTGCGCCGGATAAGACAGCCGCTAACGAGTTGGCGACCGCAAGACCCAGATCATTGTGGCAGTGCACACTGATAACCGCATTGTCCACATTAGGAACCTGATTCATGATCCGACCGATCATCTCTCCGAACTCCGCAGGGAGCGCATACCCCACGGTATCGGGGATGTTGATGGTGCCGGCCCCGGCCCGGATCGCCGCCTCCACAACCCGGCAAAGGAAATCGACGTCACTCCTTGAGGCATCCTCCGCAGAGAACTCCACGTCATCGGTAAATTGTCTTGCCAGTTTCACGGCGGCCACAGCCGCCTCAAGGACGTCTTCTCTGCTCATCTTCAGCTTCCTCTGCATATGGATCTCAGAGGTCGCGATAAAGGTGTGTATCCTCGCCCTCTCTGCATCCTTTAAGGCCCCGGCGGCCCGCTCGATGTCTTCTTTTCTTGCCCTGGCAAGACCGGCGATCACAGGACCCCTGACCTCTGCGGCAATCAGCCTGACCCCCTCAAAATCATCCTCCGAGGCGATAGGAAACCCGGCCTCGATGATGTCCACATTGAGCTTGGCCAGTTGGCGTGCGACCGTGAGCTTTTCCTCTTTGTTCATACTGGCCCCGGGGCATTGCTCCCCATCCCTCAGGGTGGTATCAAATATTTTTATCCTTCGCGACATCTGTCTTCCTTATGCCTGATCTCCGGCGTATCGCCAGGAGTAACGGTGAAAAAAATCTTCCCAGGATCCCTGAAGAGGCATACAACGCAAATAAGACAAACAGCATGATCCGGGGCTCCGCCACAATAATGATCAGGACAAGGACCGCCGCGATCAGGGAGGAGAGCGGCCTCTTCTCCGCCATATGCGCCTCTTTGAAGCTCCTGTAGGGGATCGTGCTCACCATGAGATAGGCCAGGATATAGGTCATCAGGAGGATGACCAGAGGCCTGACCTCTTTACCCATCTGCAGGATGTGGTGATCAAATATGACCATCGTAGCGATGAGCCCTGCAGCGGCCGGGATAGGCAGACCGATAAACCACCCGATCTTCCCGTAACCGTTTAATGCCCATGTGTATATGAGCAGGCCGGGGGCGATCCCAAAGGATGCCAGATCCGAAAGCGAATCATACTCCACACCGAAACGGCTTGTGGAGTTTGTCAGCCGTGCGATCTTGCCGTCAAAGGCATCAAAAAGCATGGCAATGAGTATGGCCACCGCGGCCGTGGTGTAGTCTGATTTCAAGACGGCAATGATGGAATAGAATCCACAGAAGAGATTGACCGTCGTCAGCAGACTCGGGATGATAAATATACCGCTCTTTTTATCAGGACCTGTTTTCATTCTTTATTGATGCGAGGATACTCTCGCCCCCCTTTACCTTTTGGCCCACAGACACCTTAATAACCGCATCCGTGGGTAAATAGACATCCACCCTGGAACCGAACCGGATCAATCCAAACCTCTGCCCTGTCTCCACCCGCTCACCCTTCTGAAGCCGGCATACGATCCTTCTGGCGATCAAACCCGCGATCTGCACAAAGAGTATCTGATCTCCACCCGTCGTCTCAAGGACTACGGCATTCTGTTCATTCTCCAGGGAGGCCTTATCTCTGTTGGCAGAGAGGAATCTCCCGGGATTATAGGAGATATCCGACACCCTTCCTGAACAGGGGATCCTGTTGACATGCACATTGAACAGGTTCATGAATATGCTGATCCTGATCAGCCTCTTCCTGAGGATTCTGGTCTCCATCTCATTGTTGACGGCGATAATCCTTCCGTCAGCAGGAGAGACGATCAGATCCTTTCCCGATGGTATATTACGCTCAGGGTTCCGGAAAAACCATACGATAAAAAGGGTGAGCGCCATGAAAAAAAGCGCCGGTATCATCCAGCCCGCCAGATAGACCAGGAGGAAAACAGCCCCGGCCCCGGCGACAAAAGGAATCCCTTCGGCGGCGATAGGAAGCCGGTTCCTATCCATCGATGCCTCTATCCCCCACGCCCGATTAATTCTTCTCCTTGTCGACTAACTTGTCCTTAGAAAGCCAGGGCATCATGGCCCGCAGTCTCGCACCGACCTGCTCTATCGGATGATCTTCCCCTCTCTTCGTCAGGGCATTGAAGACAGGGCGGTTGGCCTTATTCTCCAGGATCCACTCCTTCGCAAACTGACCGCTCCGGATCTCGTCCAGTATCCGTCTCATCTCTTTCTTGGCCTCTTCATTGATGATCCTCGGTCCACGGGTCAGATCCCCGTACTGGGCCGTATTGCTGATCGAATACCGCATGTTGGAGATGCCCCCCTGATAGATGAGGTCCACGATGAGCTTCAGCTCGTGCAGACATTCAAAATAGGCCATCTCAGGAGAATAACCGGCCTCGGTCAGGGTCTCATAACCGGCCATAATGAGGGCCGTCGCCCCGCCGCACAGGACAGCCTGTTCTCCGAAAAGGTCTGTCTCGGTCTCTTCCCTGAAGGTCGTCTCTATGATCCCGGCCCTTCCGCCCCCGATGGCCGCGGCATAGGCTAAGGCAACATCCTTGGTGTTCTTAGACGGGTCCTGATGGATCGCAATAAGGGTCGGCACACCACTCCCCTGGGTGTACTCATGCCGTACCAGGTGTCCCGGCCCCTTTGGGGCGGCCATGAACACATTGATCGAGGCCTCCGGCATGATCTGTCCGAAGTGGATGTTAAACCCATGGGCAAATGCCAGATAGGACCCCTTCTTCAGATTCGGGCCGATCTCTTCCCGGTACAGGTCCCCCTGGAGTTCATCCGGCACCAGGATCATCACCACATCAGCGAGCTTTACGGCATCAGCGACCTGGAGGACTTTAAACCCGGCCCCCTCTGCCTTCCGCCACGATCTCCCATCTCTGAGACCGATGATGACATCGGCCCCTGTCTCCCTGAGGTTATTCGCATGGGCATGTCCCTGGCTCCCATATCCGATAACGGCAACCTTCTTGCCTTTAATATGCTTTAGTTCCGCATCCTTGTCGTAGTAGATATTCATCCTCTCCTCCTTGTTATCTTTTTCCCATCCGAGACTCATCTCAGGCCCGTATCCGTTTCCCCTCTTGAATCGCCGCCGCCTTCATCTCCTCCCGCGCAATGGCAATCTTGCCTGTCCTGACGATCTCCTTGATCCCGAGGGGACGCAGGAGGTTGATGATCGCCTCTATCTTATTCTCGTCACCGGTGATCTCGATGGTATAGGTTGTGGGTGTAGAATCGACCACCCTTGCCCGGAATATCTCTGTAATCCTCAGGGCCTCGCTCCGGTCCTCTGACCTGCTGGTGTGGATCTTGATCAACGCCGTTTCCCTGACAATATAATCCTTCTCCGAGAGGTCAACCACTTTAATGACATCGATGAGTTTATTCAACTGTTTGATGATCTGTTCAATGATCCGGTCATCCCCCTGAGTGATAATGGTCATCTGAGACACCGATGGGTCCAGTGTCGTTCCAACGGAGATATTCTCGATATTGAATCCCCTGCCGCTGAAGAGTCCTGAGACCCTGGATAACACGCCGAACTTGTTCTCTACCAATATGCTGATGATATGCTGCATATAAGCCGTACCCCTTAACTATGCCGGAAGGACAGAGCCCTTCCTTTCCTTCTTCCCCGCAGCCTTCCCCTTCTCTTCCTTAGAGACCTCTCCGAATACCATCTCAGAATTTGCACCGCCTGCCGGGACCATTGGAAATACATTTTCCTCAGGGTCTACTACAAAATCCATCACGACAGGCCTCTTCACGCTGATGGCCTCCTTAATGACCCCCTCCACCTCTGATGGAGATTTGGCCCTCATCCCTACGGCCCCATAGGCCTCAGCAAGCTTGACATAATCCGGTGTCCCATCCAGGATACTCCCTGAATAACGGCGGTTAAAGAAGAGCTCCTGCCACTGCCTGACCATCCCGAGGTATCCATTGTTGATGACCGCGACCTTGACCGGGAGATGGTTGATGACCGCTGTGGCAAGCTCCTGGACATTCATCTGGAAGCTCCCGTCGCCGGCCACATTGAATACGAGCTTATCAGGACAGGCAACCTGTGCCCCGATGGCCGCAGGAAAACCAAATCCCATGGTCCCGAGACCGCCTGAGGAAAGGATGGTCCTCGGTTTATCAAACTTGAAATATTGCGCCACCCACATCTGGTGCTGACCGACATCGGTCGCTACAATGGCATTCCCTCCGGTAAGTTCATAGATCTTTTCAATCACATACTGAGGTTTGATACCCTTACCACCCTTTTTATAGGCCAGGGGATGCTCTTCCTCCCATTCCTTAACCTGCTCATGCCAGGGCCCTCTCTCCCGGATACATTGATCCCTCTCCTCCTGAGAGGCCTTCAGCTCTTTATTCAACTCGATGAGGACGTTCCTGACATCTCCGACAATCGGGATATCCACATGGATATTCTTCCGGATATTGGTGGGGTCGATATCAATATGGATAAAGACGGCCTTGGGCGCAAACTCCGTCACCTTGCCGGTCACCCTGTCATCAAACCTCGACCCGATAGCGATCACAAGGTCAGAGTGGTGTATTGCCATGTTGGCGGCATACGTACCGTGCATCCCCAGCATCCCTAAGAAGAGCGGATGGGTCCCTGGAAATCCTCCCAGCCCCATCAATGTCAGTGTGACCGGGATATGGTTGAACTCTGCCAGCTCCTTTAACTCTCCCGATGCATTGGAGAGGATCACGCCGCCGCCGGCATAAATCACAGGCCTCTTTGCCCTCGCTATGGCCTGTGCCGCCTGTTTGATCTGCCACTTATTCCCGTAGTATGTAGGATTATAACTCCTGAGGGAGACCTTTTCAGGATACGCAAAATCGGTCCGGGCCTCCGAGACATCCTTGGGGATATCAATGAGGACAGGTCCGGGCCGGCCGGTCCTCGCGATGTAAAACGACTCTTTGATCGTCATGGCGAGGTCGTTGACATCCTTGACCAGGAAGTTGTACTTGGTGCACGGCCTCGTGATGCCGACAATGTCCGCCTCCTGGAAGGCGTCGTTTCCGATCATCCTCGTTGCCACCTGGCCTGTAATCACCACGAGAGGAATAGAATCCATGTGGGCATTGGCGATCCCGGTGACCGTATTCGTAGCCCCCGGCCCTGATGTGACCAGGGCGACACCCGGCCTTCCTGTGGCCCGCGCATAACCATCCGCCGCATGGGCCGCCCCCTGCTCGTGCCGCGTGAGGATAAACCGGATCTCCTTCTCGTTGTAGAGGGCATCGAATATCTGCAATACCACCCCGCCGGGGATGCCGAAGATGATATCCACCCCTTCTTTTTTTAAAGACTCTATGAGTATCTCTGCGCCTGTTATCTTCATCATAATTGGCCTGTTCAAGGCATACTTAAAGTGTGTATATGTTAGCATAAAGGATAATAGAGCGTCAACAAGTTAGGCAAGTTGGGCAATTGCCTTATTTAGACTTGACTTTCATCTTTTAAAATAGATATAATGCGTTCGTTGCAAAGAAGGTTGCAGTTTATACTGCGGGGTGGAGCAGTCTGGTAGCTCGTCGGGCTCATAACCCGAAGGTCGTCGGTTCAAATCCGGCCCCCGCTACCAAAAAAGTGACCAGGGAAAAGGGGACAGATTTATTTTCCGGCAACGCCGGAAAATAAATCTGTCCCCTTTTCCCTTTTTTCTTAGTGACATCTCTTGATTCTACTGATACAATTTCCGAAAGAGTACTTACCAACCAAACTACCCCATGGGGGATATCCTTATGAAGAATCTTATCTGTTTCATGTCTGCCGCATTTCTGTTCCTCTCCGCCTGTAACCGAATCACCGGAGAAAATGAGACTGCCGGCGCTGATCAGGATGGCCATCAAAAGACAGAGGCCCGTATGGTCATGCTCCATCCCAGCATCGAGGAGGAGACACGGCTTCAACAGGCGGTGGATAACGGCGGACAGGCATGGCGTCTCAACTCTGTCGATGTGGCCCATGCAAGCTTAATATCCCGGGGGGTCAATGTCAGGATTGAGGATTGCAGGCTTCTTAAAGAGGATGAAGGCCACGCCGTTGTGCGGATCCAATCTGAGGATAAAGATATGAATGTCTATGCAGAGCGGCTTGTAAGGCCGGGCGGGATATGGATGGCTACTCAAATAGAGATCAACAAATACAAAGACCCCCACGCCGCAGATCCTTCATACGATGCTGATCATAACCATGAACAGCATCATCACTGAGATCCGCCCTTTACTTCATCCCTTCCCGGAGCACCCGCTGGACTGTCCTCTTTACTTGCAGGTGCACTCCGTCGCCTTCTTTTTACATCCTGAGCAGACACCGTTCTTGATCTCCTTACCGCAAACCTTGCAAGGTGAACAACCACATGATTGACACATGACACCGACCCCCTTCCTTTGTTGG
>JACROQ010000017.1 GCA_016214375.1 Nitrospirota bacterium
CAAAAACCTGAGCCAAAGTGAGGTGAGGAAGATGAATTACGATCTCTTCGGGTGAGAGACCCAACCGCCAGTTTTCTACAACGGCACGAACTGGGGTTCTCGTCCCTTTAATAATAGGTTCCCCCCCAAAATAGCGGGGTCACGTACAATATACAAATGTTTGGTGGTTGCTTCCATGTTGCTCATATTACCCAAAAGAGCCTGTTATGTCAATGCTGACCTTGATTTATATTTTTTTCCGTATAAGATAAAAAGCCCTTGCGAAGATATTTAACGGCTGGAGGAAAGCCGTGATTGCGAAAAAGTAAATATGAAAATATGGATTGATGCAGACGCGTGTCCGCGGGTCATCAGGGAGATTGTGTTCCGGGCCTCGGTGCGCCTTGAGGTTCCGGTCTGCCTCGTGGCGAACCAGGACCTGTCGAAATCCCATTCTGATCTGGTCACGTCCGTGCGGGTTGACGCTGGTTTTGACAACGCGGACGGATATATCATCCAGCAAGTGACATCAGGGGACCTGGTGATTACTGCCGATATTCCGCTGGCCGCCAGGATCGTTGCCAGGGGAGGGGTGGCCCTCGACCCGCGAGGGGAACTCTACACGGAGGAGAATGTCGGAGAGCGGCTCTCCATGCGTAACCTGATGCAGGAACTCCGGATGGAGGGGATCGTCAGGGGTGGCCCTGCCCAGTTGGGCCTCCAGGACCGGCAGCGCTTTGCCTCCGCCCTGGACCGCCTGCTGATTCGCATGTTGAAGGGCAGTCGCTGACAACGGAAAGGGATGTGAGCCATGAAGAAACTTCTCACCTGGGGGCGGTCGGGTTACTGACTTCCGCCCTTCTCGACCCGCTTATATATTCCATGCTTGACCAGCCGATTCCGTGGTTCCGTGACGTGATCATGGGAGGGGGCGGAGTGGTGCGTCTCTACCTCCTGGTGAAATTCCGTGACGAATTGTGACGCGGTAGCGCTAAGATTATAAGTGAGACAACATATCCGGGCTTCGTTGTCATTTTGTTTGGAGAGAGATAAATGGAGATTCCTGAAAATCAAATCATCCTGAAAAAGATCGCGGAAGAGGTCGGTGTTACCCCGCGTCAGGCTGCGGAGACTCTGCGGTTACTGGAAGAGGGAGGGACTGTCCCGTTCATCGCCAGGTACAGGAAGGAGGCTACTGGTAATTTAGACGAGGTGCAGATCAGGGATATAGACGAAAAGAGGGTCTACTACAGGGAGCTGATGGAGCGCAAAGGGGTGATCCTCAATTCTATTGGAGAGCAGGGGAAGCTGAACCCTGAGCTTAAGGCAAGGATAGAAGGGTGCTATGAGAAGACCGAGTTGGAGGACCTCTATCTTCCGTATAGACCGAAGAGGAAGACCAAAGCCACTGTGGCCATTGAGAAGGGGCTGGAGCCTCTGGCCAGGTTCATCTATGAACAGGCGCCTGGAAATAGTACCATCGAGGCGCTCGCCGCTGAATTTATTAGTGCGGAGAAAGGGGTCGCATCAGCGGATGAGGCGCTGGAAGGCGCCCTGCACATCATCGCCGAATGGGTCTCTGAGAATGCCGGATTCAGGAAGGGATTGAGAGAGATGATGCTCAGGGATGGCCTGGTGGCGTCACGGGCGCTCAAAGGGAAGGAAGAGGAAAAGACGAAGTTTGAGATGTACTACGATTTCCGCGAACCTGTGGCAGTCATCCCTTCCCACAGGATGCTGGCGATCCGGCGGGGTGAGGAGGAGAAGGTCCTTGCCTTTTCTATAGAGATAGACGAGGGGAAGGCACTCTCCTATCTGAACGGGCAGGTTATCAGAGATTCCAGGTCTGTATTTGTCCCCTATCTTGAAAAGGCAATTAAGGACAGTTATTCAAGGCTCCTCAATCCGTCCATCCAGACGGAGGTTCGTCTTGCCCTTAAGAGGCAGGCCGATGAGGAGGCGATCAAAGTCTTTGATGAGAACCTGAAGAACCTTCTTTTGGCGCCTCCGGCGGGACCGATAACGGTCATCGGTATAGACCCGGGGATGAGGACCGGATGCAAGGTGGCTGTTATCAGTGAAACCGGCAAGCTGCTGGAAAATACGACCATTTATCCCACGGAGCCACGGAATGACGTAGCAGGCGCTACAAAGACCCTGATGACGCTGATTCAGAAGTATAAGATTTCCGGTATTGCCATAGGTAATGGGACAGGCTCCAGGGAGACAGAGGGTGTTGTCAGGAACATGTTCCGGGAACAAAAGGTGAAAGGGATTTTCTGCGCCGTGGTCAATGAAGCCGGAGCGTCTGTCTACTCTGCCTCGGATATTGCAAGGGAGGAGTTTCCTGACCTGGACCTTACGGTGAGGGGGGCCATTTCCATTGCAAGAAGACTCCAGGACCCGCTGGCCGAGCTGGTGAAGATAGACCCGAAGTCCATCGGCGTCGGGCAGTACCAGCATGACGTGGACCAGAAGAGACTCAAACAGGGGCTTGATGGCACGGTGGAGTCTTGCGTGAACAGGGTCGGGGTAGACCTGAATACGGCATCCTTTGCCCTTCTCAGGTATGTGGCAGGTATCAACGAGTCCGTGGCCAGAAAGGTCGTCAAATATCGGGAGGAGCAGGGTGCGTTTCGCTCCAGGCAGTCACTTTTGAATATCTCCGGCTTTGGCGAGAAGACCTTCCAACAGGCCGCCGGTTTTTTGAGGATCAAAAAGGGAGAAAACCCTCTGGACGGCACTGCAGTTCATCCTGAATCATATCCTGTCGTAGAAAAGATGGCCTCATCCCTCGGATTAAAGGTCGCTGAGCTGATCGAAAACGCAAAGGTCATTCAGTCCCTCGACATAAAGCGGTTTGTTGATGAGAGGACCGGGGTTTACACGCTAAGCGATATCCGGGAAGAGCTGTTAAAACCCGGGAGGGACCCGCGTGAGAAGTTTGTTGCTGCCACCTTCAGAGAAGACGTGAAGGAGATCACCGATCTGCAGGAAGGGATGATACTCGAAGGGACCGTGACCAACGTCACCAACTTCGGCGCGTTTGTAGACATAGGAGTCCATCAGGATGGTCTTGTTCACATCTCAGAGCTTTCCAATAAATTCATCAAGGACCCGAAAGAGGCCGTGCAGGTTGGGGAAGTGGTTAAGGTCAAAGTCCTTTCCGTGGATCTACCTATGAGAAGGATATCCCTTTCAAGAAAGGCCCTTCTTCCTCTGGCAGGCGCAGAGACACAAAAGGGGGATAGAAAAGAGACACAGAACCCGGCGGGCCCCCTGAGCCTGTCTGAGTAACTCACTGCACTCAAGACAAGGTTTGAGAAAAAGTTATAAGGGGAAGATGCCCCTGACTTACCCCGTCTTCCAATACTCTTCAATGGCATCCAGCAACTGCTGCTTGATCTCTGCAATCCTCTCGGGTGTGGTCACCTTGTTTCCGGCGAGGTCTTTTACATAAAAGACATCCACGATCTGATCAACATGAGTCGCGATCTTCGATGAATAGACAGACAGGCCCAGGGCATGGATCGTTTTCGTAATGACATAGAGGAGGCCCTGCCTGTCTGCCGCAAAGATGTCCATGATGGTAAATTCATCAGAAGACTCGTTGTCAATCTCTACCTGGGTAGGGGCCGTGATGGGAATGGCCTTTTTTCTGGGCCGCTTATTGGCATATTTCTCAAAGAGATGTTCTACAGTAGCCTCTCCCGTGAGCGCCTCGCAGATATGTTTCCTCACCGTGGCCTGACGGAGCAGGGAGGAGACCCCTTCAGGGTACGGGTCTTGGGCCTGGAAGGTATCCACCACAATCCCCTTTTGGGTGGTACAGACCTGGGCCCCCAGGATATTATAGCCGGCGGCGGCCAGCACCCCTGCAATCTTTGAGAACAGACCCGGGATAA
Organism: Nitrospirota bacterium; assembly: GCA_016214375.1. Classification (GTDB taxonomy): domain Bacteria; phylum Nitrospirota; class 9FT-COMBO-42-15; order HDB-SIOI813; family HDB-SIOI813; genus JACRHF01. Next base: position 3,885 of record JACROQ010000017.1, read on the forward strand.
TATTATCGTAAGTATAAACCGTGAATTCAACAACCCCCTTATCCGTAGAGACATCTACCAGTACCTGCTCTTCTTTGTCCTCTTTGAGTTTATTAACCATATGGAGGTGATTCATGATCTTCTCCGGGGGCGTAATCAGGAGATAGCGCGGCTCCATAGAATGGAGCTGTTCGTCCAACCATTCAGGGGAATAGATCAGACAGAGCTTTTCTCCGATATCCTTCTTGATCCTTGAGATGATGTCCTCTTCAGAATAGATCGCCCTCGTCCCGGAGAGTTCTTCCATGGTCTTGTAATAGAGATCTGTGAGGAGATTCTCCTTCCATTCATTCCACGTATCAGGTCCTACGGCCCTGATATCTGCATAGGTCAGCACAAACAGTTTTTTCAACAGCTCCGGCCTTGCCACCTCTCGTGCGAAGAGGAGGATCACCTTATCCTCTGATAAATCCCTCCTGAAGGCGATCAGTGACATGTTCAGGTGGGCCCGGACCAGGAAGACAAGGAGGCTTGTCTCCTCACTGCTGAAACCTAATTGCCTGGCAACCCTCTCGGCAATCCGGGCGCCGGCAATGGCATGGTGCTCTGTGCCCCCTTTCCCGATATCATGCAGCAGCAGGGCCAGGTGGAGGATGTCCTTACGCTTTATCTCCCTGTAGACCTTCGGGATATATCCATGGGCATATTTCAGTTCTTCTGCCAGTTGCACAGAAAGAAAACTATGCTCATCTACAGTATATTTATGATAATAATCGTAAGAGGCATGGCAGGATATCTTTTCAAACTCAGGGATCAGCTTTTGCAGGACCTTGACCTTGTGCATCTGCCGGAGGATCTCTGAGATCCCATTTGGCCAGGAGATGATCGAGCGAAAGAGCTTATTGATCTCGATAGAGAGATAGAGGTCATTGGCGACCCTCTCAGAGTTGCGGTAGAGCATGCTCATGGTATGCGTGGATATCTTCAGACCGTGCACCAGCGCCAGATAAAAGAGATAGACCACATTCTTCATGTCACTGAAGAATATCTCCTGCTGTCTCTCCGGCACATGGATAGTATTTTTCGTCAAGACAAAGCAGGGTTTGATCTGCCGGGAGGTGACAAAGTCCAACCCCTGTCTCCATAATTGCGAAGGAATAGCCTTTTCAATAGCCCTTGTAGAGATATCGTGGATATGGGAGGCATGCCTGTAGTAGTCTTTCATAAAGGCCTCCACAGCGAGGCAGTGAGGGGCATCTTTGTAGCCAAAGGACTGGGCAATCCGCCACTGATCTTCGGCTGTCAAAACATCCGCGGCCTTTCCGGCATGGAAGTGCAGGTCATTGCGAATCCTCAATAAAAAGTCCTGGGCCTCGATGAGTTCATTGTATCCTACCTTAGAGATATAACCCCGTTTATGAAACTCAGAGAGGCAGTATATCCGGTATCTTGCAATGGTGACCCACTTCAGGCCATGGATGTCTCTTAATCCCCCCTTTCCCTCCTTGATGTTCGGTTCTACAAGATAGATAGAAGACCCGTACTGTTTATACCTTTCCCTCATATACCTGAGGCGTTCTTCTATATAGGACCGTACATTCCGGGCGATCACCTTATGGATAAAGACATCCTGAAACTCCGTAAACAGGGCCTCGCTGCCCGCGATCATCCTTGCCTCCATTAAGGCGGTCCTGGCAGTAAAGTCCGAGTTGCCTATCTTGACACAGTCTTCTATCGTCCTGATACTGTGTCCGATCGTATATTTTAAATCCCAGAGAAGATAGAGGACTTCGGTGGATAGGTGTCCGATAGCCTTTTTCGCATCGCTCCGGTACAGGAACATGATGTCGATGTCTGAATAGGGGTTTAACTCTCCCCTCCCGTATCCGCCCACGGTAACGAGGACACACTGATCTGAAATAGAGGTATGGTGTGAGTCCTCGTATTTTCTGAGTTCATAGTTATAGATCTCGGATATCACCGTATCCGTGAGTCCTGTGAGACGGATAGCGATGTGCAGACCGGAGGCCCCGTTATCGTGAAGGTCCCTGATCTCCTGGCTCCGTTGTGCGATATAGTTTTTTAAACTAAGGACTAACGCGGACCTGTCGGATGGTATGGAAAGAAGCTGACTGATTGAGGTCATAAATTATGATTGGTGCCGAAGGGGGGATTTGAACCCCCACGGGAAAACCCACATGCCCCTCAAACATGCGTGTCTACCAATTCCACCACTTCGGCACAGGTTACAGAATAAAAACTACTGAGGGGTTTGTCAATACCTCATTTGCCTTTACGTAGGCGCTATGTTATCATAATTAGACTTTGGATTCAAATTTAATCAGGATTTTTAAGAGGTTATGGGCGAACAGATTTTAGCGGTCAACAAAAAGGCCTTTCATGACTATGCGGTTGAAGATACCTATGAGGCCGGGATTCAGCTCCTGGGGACAGAGGTCAAGTCCCTGCGCGACGGCGGGGTAAACCTGAAGGACGGCTATGCCCGCGTGGAGAGGGGAGAGGTCTTTGTCTACTGCAATATCAGCCCCTATAAGGCCGGCAATATCAACAATCATGACCCGCTGAGGAGGCGCAAGCTCCTCCTCCACCAGGGGGAGATTAACAGGATTTTGGGAAAGACCGTGCAAAAGGGGTATAGCATTGTGCCGCTGAAGATCTATTTTAAGCGGGGCATTGCCAAACTGGAGATCGGTGTGGCAAGGGGGAAAAAGCTGTATGACAAGAGGGAGGATCTCAAAAAGAGGGAGGCCGGCCGCGAGATGGCCCAGGCCTTTAAAGAAAGACAGAGGAAATAGGCAGAAGGAGGAGAGGATATCATGAAAAAAGGCATAACGATCATAGTCGTGCTGGCGATAGCAGGTGTGGCCATCTTCTTTTATCTCAATTCACACAAGGGTCTTACGGCCGATGGGGATGGTCCTCCGACCTACTTGAAGTATAAGAACAATATGGATTGGAGTGGAGGAGAGACAAAACCAATCGTCTCTACGGCACTTTTTACCGGCATAGCACGGGAGGCTTACGCCGCCGCTGCGGCGATACCGGATGTCCTGGATCGCCTATACTGCTACTGTTATTGCGCTGAGGATCATGGGCATAAGAGTCTGCGGACCTGTTTTACAGAGGGACATGGCGCCGATTGTGATACCTGCATCAATGAGGCCATCCTTGCCCAAAAGCTCCATGAAAAAGGCGCCGGCATCAAGGAGATCAGAGACAGCATAGACAGTCAGTATTACAGACCGTATCGTGATAATTAAGGTTCTTCCGGGAATTGAGTGGATATAATTATTCCCTGGGGCATGAAAACCCAGCATGTCACCCTGAGCCGAAGGCGAAGGGTCTGATGCACCGGGTTAATCAGATTCTTCGCTGCGCTCAGAATGACAGCGAAGTGGCAGGGGGATTTTCAGATGAAATAGGACGTTGTGCAAAGGAGCCGCTCAAAAATGCTCAGATGCAAGGAAGGACGAGGATTTGAGCCGAGGCGTACTTCCCGTACGTTGAGGCTCAAATCCGAAGTCCTGACGCCGCAGATGAGCGTTTTTCAGCGGCTCCGCAGAGGGGGGCGACTGGCTTCGACGGAAATCGAGAGGCCAGGGTTGCATGCTGAGGTCCCGTTGGCCTCATTAAACAAACGGGAAATTTTAACTGCCAACGAAGAATTGGCACTCGCTGCCTAAATAAGGCAGCGACGCTCTTCCTGAAGTCGCCTGTGTTTCAGGAAAGAGTGTAATATCAGCAGGCTGGCCTGTCATTTCCTCCTGTGGATGACAGGCGAGATTTAGCAGGATAGCGGCATCCCGGGCCTGCCGGCGGGCATAAGATGCGGCGAAGACTCAAATACTCCGACTAAGCATGTAGTAACCCTGATGCTGAACGTTTTCGGACGCGGGTTCGATTCCCGCCGCCTCCACCAAATGCTACAAGGCCCCTGATTGTTAATCGATCGGGGGCCTTCTTTTTTCCCACAGTGTAGTTTATAATTCACACAGAATAGATTATGAGAAAACCCAAAGAAAAGTTCTTATCTGAAAGAAGGTGATGAGTGGCAAAAGAGTGGATATAAAATCAGGCACGGCAGACAGCCCGGAGTTAAGGGGCCTTGCCCGGGATGTCATCCGTCTCTCCAATCTCTTCACGCGGGAGCGGGAGAAACTGCCGCCGGGATATCTCACAGATGAGGGGCTCCGCAGGGCCTATATCCATTATTTCCTTCCCGCCAATATTGACAAGATCCATACACCGTTACAGGAACTCTCGCTCCATCCTGGAAACATATTGTTAAAAGAGAGGCTTCAAATCCTGGATCTCGGCTGTGGTCCAGGGACCGCCATCCTGGGGATGCTGGAATACTTTTCATCCCGTAGGGAAGCCAGCCACCCCCTTCTTGATTTTACAGCAGTGGATGCGGTTCAGGAGAATCTCTCCGAGACCATCACGCAATTCACTCATCTTACACGCCGAAGACCGGTAAAGGCATCCCTCATCACCTCGAAGGCCACAGTGGAAAGGTTTCTTACACGATGCAGGGACAAAAATTCCTATGACATCATCGTGATACTCAATCTCCTGAGTGAGCTATTTCCCGGAGATCCGCAGGGGATCTCCAAAAGGATTCAGTTATTGAAAAGGATTATGGATAAACTTCTTGCGAGAGAAGGGAGCCTCATCCTCATCGAACCGGCGCTCAGGGAGACATCGAGGGGGCTTCTGATGGTCCGGGACGGCCTGCTGCACGAAGGTTTTCATCTCTACGCCCCGTGTCTCACTGAAGGCCCGTGCCCTGCGTTGACCCATCCAAAGGACTGGTGTCATGCGGATGTCCCGTGGGAACCTCCGGAACTGGTCAGGGATATTGACAGGTTGACCGGACTCAGGAA
>JACROQ010000069.1 GCA_016214375.1 Nitrospirota bacterium
ATAATGATACCCTCCCCATTTTATACCTGTTTTTTCACAATGACCGTCATACGATCCATACCCGTAACCTTTATCTTTTCCCCCTTCTTGATGGTCTCATCACTCCTTGCATCCCAGATCTCGCCGTGTAAAAATGCCGTGCCCTCCAGATCAATGTCCGTACCGGCCTCCCCCAATTCTCCAATAAGGCCTTCCATGCCGGTAGAGGGCTGCCTTTTGTGGACCTTCACGGCCATCCCTATCGCCACAGCAAAGAAGAGGGCCGAGAGCAGGGCGGCAGGAAGAATAACCAGCCAGGAGATCTTTAAAAAGGGGACATCGGTGTTCATCAGCATAATGGAGCCTAGGACCATAGAAATGACGCCGGCCACAGAAAGGAGACCATAACTGATAATCTTGATCTCTGCGATGAAGAATATAATCCCGAGGATGACCAGGAGGAGACCCGCATAATTGACCGGGAGCGTCTGAAAGGCATAAAAGGCCAGGACAAGACAGACGGCGCCCACCACGCCGGGGAGTATGGCCCCCGGACTTGCCAGTTCAAAGAAGAGCCCGTAGATCCCGAGTATCATCAGGATATAGGCGACATTGGGGTTGCGGAGGGTATTTAAGATCCGCAGTCTTAGCCCCATGGGAAGTTCTTCGAATACGGCCCCTGTCGTCTCAAGCCTGATCTTTCCTGCAGTCGTTATCACCTCACGGCCGTTGATCGACTTCAGGAGGCCTTCCCTGTTTTCTGCCACGATATCGATGACCTTCAGGACTAACGCCTCTTTCTCTGTGATGGAGACACTCTTTCTGACGGCCTCCTCGGCCCACTCTGAATTCCTCCCGCGCTTGCCGGCAATAGATTTTATATAGGCGGCCGCATCATTTTCGACCTTCTGGCGCATCTCGTCGTCCATCTGGCCGCCGCCGAGGGCCACAGGGTGGGCCGCGCCTATATTGGTCCCCGGCGTCATTGCGGCCACATGGGCGGAGAGGGTGATAAAGACGCCGGCTGAGGCGGCTCTGGCCCCTGTGGGGGCGACATAGACAATCACAGGGATAGCAGAGTTACCGATCTCCTTCACGATATCTCGCATGGATTCATCAAGCCCTCCCGGGGTATCCAGTTCCATTAAGAGGGCTGTCGCATGGTCTTCGTTGGCCTTCCTGATGACCTGGGAAAAATATTCTGCTGCCACAGGATTGATCACGCCGTCATACTTGGCGACATAGACCTGCTTTTGGGTTGAGAAGGATAAACCATACAGGCCTAAAAACAATAAAATAGCCGCAATGATTACTGGATACAAATGAAGCCCCTTTTCCCTCATCCCTGTTTCTCCCCTCTTACTTCTAACTTCTTGCTTCTTGCTTTTCACTCTTCTCTATTTCCTTGGCCTCCTGCCACAGCATCTCCATTTCCTCTAAAGAGACATCAACCCACTCTTTTCCCTGTCTGGCGATCTCTTCTTCAATATGTCTGAACCGCGAGATGAACCGGCTGATGGACTTGCGCAGGGCATCTTCCGGATTGACCTCGATAAAACGTCCGATATTGACGAGGGCGAACAGCAGGTCTCCGAGTTCATCCTCCATGCCCCTGCGGTCCTTTGCCCTGAATGCTTCCTCAAATTCCTTCATCTCCTCGATCACCTTGGAGAAGACCTGATCTGCGTGTTCCCAATCAAACCCGACCCTTGCCGCCCTCGCCTGCAGTTGATGTGCCCGCAGGAGGGCAGGCAGGTGAGGGGGGACCCCTTCGAGGATGGACTTCCTCTCTTCCCCCTTCTCTATCTTTTTTATCGCCTCCCACTGTCTTAAGACCTCGTCTGCGTCCTTTGCCTTCTTATCGCCGAATACATGCGGATGGCGACGGACCATCTTCTCACTGCCGGCCGTCAGTATATCTTCAATGTCAAACTCGCCTTCCTCCTTGCTGATCTGTGCATGGAACAGGATCTGATACAGCAGGTCCCCCAGTTCTTCCTTTAATTTAAGCGGGTCCTTTTCCTCAAGGGCCTCCAGGACCTCATAGGCCTCTTCGATAAGGTAAGGTTTCAAAGAGTCCCTGGTCTGTTTCCTGTCCCAGGGACACCCCTGCTCCCCCCGGAGCCTCTCCATGATCTCTACAAGTCTGTCGAAATTCCTGGACATATCCTTCACCGAGGCATTATGCGCCCCTATCAGGTTGCTGAAAAAGTCAGGCAAATTGTCATTCTGAGGAGCCGGAGGCGACGAAGAATCTGATAACTCTTTGTTGTCCTTAGGATTCAGATCCTTCGCTTTGCTCAGGATGACAAGCAAAAAGACTTTTTCAGCCACCTGCTCTCCTGTCAATGTGGCAAGATTATATCACAAATGGGGTAAAATGTACTTCTTGCTTTTGTTACCCTATTTATGATAAAAATTGAAGGGGCAGGAGGTGGCCGAACGATGGAGGAAGAAAAGGAATTTACAGTCAAGGATAAAAGGCGTTTCACAGAAGGGGCTGAGGACACGGAAGAGCCCCCAAAAGAGGCCCAAAGTGAGCAAAAGGAGCCCCACGCCGGACACGAGGGGCATGTCCATGCCCCACCTGTAGAGATCAATTTCGCATCCTTTATCTTTTCCCTTGGGAGGTCGGCCTTTATCCATCTCGGAGAGGAGCCTGACCCCATGACAGGACAAAGGCAGGTCTCTCTCCCCCTGGCCAAAGAGACGATCGACATCATCTCCCTCCTTGAAGAGAAGACAAAGGGGAATCTCATGCCGGAAGAAGCCCAGTTGGTAAAAAATATCCTGTATACCCTTCGCATGAGATTCGTGGAACTGGCCTCGAAGGGGCCGTAGGGGATGGAGGGAGTATTTTAGAGGAGAGGATTTGAGCAGAAAGGCCACAATCATAGTCTCTCTTGCCCTTCTCCTGTTAGTGGCGGTCCTTTCAACATTATTTCTCCAGCGGCACTCCCTTTCTAATATCCTTGAGCAAAAGATCATCTCCCATATTGAAGATGAGATAGGCCGCAAGATAGCCTTCGCTGACAGTCGGGTCCATATACGCCCCTTTTACTGGCAGTGGAATAACGCAGTCCTCAGTGACCGGAAGAGCGGTGAGGTCCTGCTCAAGGCAAAGACTGTCAGGATATACCTGGACATGGACCTGGGTCTGTTAAGGATGAAGGTGGTGTCGATCCGGGAGTTACGGTTTACAGATCCTGTCCTTACTGTCGTTCGATATTCTGACGGCAAGACGAACCTTGCCGGTCTCTTTCCGAAGAGACCGCCGCCCGCCTGGCATGTGACGATAGACAAGATAGATGTCACCCATGGACGCATCTTGTATGATGACCGACTGGCCTATCGGGCTTTAAACCTGCAGGATGTCAGCGTATGATATACGGCAACGGCACGATAGACCTGAATGGGGATATAGTCCTCTCTCTTACAGATATCACTGAGTATCTTCCGGATCAAAAAGACCTCCAGGGGAGGATCATGTTCTCCGGGGGGGTGAAGGGGAGCCTTGCCTCACCGGAGGTAGAGGGGAGTGTTATTGCAGAGGATCTCTCGTACGACGCCATCCGGTACGGTAATTTAAAAGGGGATATCGCTTATAAAGAAGACCTCCTCAAATTGACCAACCTCAGGAGTGAAGTCCTGGACGGCCGGATCGAAGGCGGCATTGAGATGGATTTCCGGGAGACACCCCCGGCATACCATGTGGTGTTGAAGGGGGAGGCCCTCAGACCCTATGCGATAATAAACCGCTACCGCTTCGGCCTTCAGCAGCAGATCCGGGAAGACGGGGTTGTCAGTGCTGAGATCGAGGCCAGGGGGCAAGTGCCGCACGACAGTAAAGAGATGGTAAGGAACAATTTAGAGGCCAAGGGGTGGGTGAGCTATAAAGATGAAGTCCAGCGCCTTACCTTTTCCGGGGAGATCAGGGAGGGGCGCCATATCAGTCTTGGCATAACCGGGGAGCTGACGGACATCGCCCGTTATGTAAAGATCCCGTGCTTTTCATTGCACGGCGCCGCATCCCTCAGCGGCGAAATCTCCGGCACTATGGACATGCCTGTCATCAACGGGGTGGTCATGATGTCTAAGGGGGTAGTCGATGACATCGCGTTTGATTCCATTACCGCAGACCTGAAACTCTCGGAAGACACCCTCTACCTGCAACCCGTCTCTTTCAGGCGCGGCGAGGCGCTCTATCGCATTGCAGGCAATATACACTTCCGTTCACCTGGTCTTAAGGATCCCTCCTTTGACCTCCAAGCAGAGATCAATCAGGGCTCGCCAAAGGATGTTGTGGCCATATTTTACCGGAGGCTTCCGCTGGATATGAAGACAGACGGACGCCTTAAATTTACCGGCGATGCGGCCGACTTTTCCGGCACTGCGGAACTTAACGTCTCTGAGGGGTCTGCTTATGGGCAGGCATTTGACAACGGCCATGTCGCAGTGACCCTGACGAGGGACAGGGTCATCTTTGACAGCCTGAAGGCAGAACGCGGAAGAGAATCCGTGTCTGGAAATGGCTGGATCGGATTCCGGGGAGAATCCCGTGGGGCGTTTCATGCGGATATCTCCTCAGGAGAGTTCAGTATAGAGAATATAGACCTGTTAACGGAGAGGACGACCTTATTTAAAGGTACGGGGACATTTAAAATCACCGGCGATGGGAAGGTCACGGATCCTGTCATCGAGGCCTCTGTCCGGATACCCCGCTTCTTCATAAAGGAGGCAGACACCGGTCTTGCACAGATCTCGATATCCAAAAACGGAGAAAAGGCGATGGTGGCGGGAGAGGCCCTCTCTTTGCGCTATGAGGGTCATGTGGTATGGGACAGGGCGGCCCCGTTTAGCTTAACGATTCATATGGAGGAGGGGAGTATCCATCCCTTGCTGTCCCTGCTGAGGCCTTCTATAGCGGGTGAAATATCGGCGAGCGCCGCAGGAGAGGTCCTGGCAGAGGGGAGACTTGCGGACCTGAGCACCCTGCAGATAAAGGCTGTCCTGCCGCAGGTGACCGGCCTCTATGGCGATTACAGGGTAGAGAATGACGGTGACATCCGGCTCAGTTATGCAGAAAACAGGCTGACCTTTGATTCCGTCAGATTCAAGGGGGAAGGGACGGCCCTCGGTATTATTGGGAATCTGGCCCCTCACGGGGATGTCAATATATTTGTGAATGGCGAGGCCGATCTGAGACTCCTGACACTCCTGACCCCTGAGATCAAATACAGCAAAGGGAAGGCCTTTGTGGCCTTTCTCATCAGCGGCGGGATGGAGAACCCGTCCATACAGGGGGGGCTTGCGGTCAAGGACGGGACGATCAGAAGCGCCACCCTGAGGCAGACCTTAGAGGGGACCAATATCTCCCTCTTTTTCAATGGCCGCGAGATTGTCTTAGAGTCCATGACCGGTATGGTCGGGGGTGGCGCTGTGAATGGTTCCGGAAAGGTTGCGATCGAGGGGTTTGATGTCAAAGAATTCGGGTTTGCTCTGGAGGTGTCGGATGCCCTGTTCCGGTATCCGGAGGGCCTTGAAACAAGGATAGACGGCACCCTCTTGTTCCAGGGCACCCCCAGGTCTAAAAGTCTGAAGGGGGAGATACGGATAAAAAAGGCGGCCTATGAAAAGAATTTAAATCTAAGGGCGATGGTCCTTGAGCTCCAGAGAAAGAGGGTCAAGCTGGAGCAGCCTGTGCCGTTTTTCGGCAGCACCGATCTGAACATCCATATTGGCGGGAAGAAGGATATATGGATCAACAATAATCTTGCGAAACTCCCAGTCGAGGTAGACCTTGTATTAAAGGGGACCATCGATCATCCCCTGCTGTTCGGCAGGATAGAGGCGGATGATGGCACCTTTGTCTTCAGCAGAAATCCCTTCAAGGTGATCTCAGCCACCGCTGATTTTATCAGTCCGGACACGATCAGGCCGGTGATGGATATCCATTCGACGACAGAGGTGAGGGGGTATCATATCGATTTGAGGCTCTCAGGGACCATTGAGAGGTTTAACCTGTCCCTGAGCTCTGAACCGCCCCTGAGCGAGACCGACATCTTATCGCTTCTCACCGTGGGCCAGACCGCGGCCGAGGCGGCAGAGACCATGAAAGAGGTCGGCACAGTCGAGGCCACGGCATTCCTTGCGGCCCCCATCCAGGAGAAAATCGAAGGCACGTTGCAGGACATGCTCAAGATAGACAGATTTCAGGTAGACCCCTATTATTCAAGCTCGACGGCCTCAGAGGGGGCGCGTCTCACTGTGGGAAAGAGGCTGCTGGACGAAAGGCTCTATGTCACCTATACTACCGGGATTACGACTATCGAGGAGCTGATAAAATTGGAGTACTTCCTCGGGAAAAATGTCTATGTCGTCGGCGAGCGGGATGAACAGGGCAGAATGAGCGGCGATGTTAAGTTCAGATTCGAGTTTAGATAAGTTGACGCGGAAGAATCTCCCGATACATATCATCTTAACCCTCCTGATTATCTTATTCTCTTCCCTGCGCGCCTATTCTCAGGATAATTTAAACACATTTGTGGGACAGAAGATCTACTCGATCAAGGCGGTCTCCACTTCGGGCATTACTGAGAGTGACATCGAGAGAGAATGTGGTCTCAAGAAGGGGGAGATATTTTCAATCCCTGCAGTCAGGGCATGCATCGCCTTGTTCTATCAGAAGGGTCTCTTCCAGGATATTCTTGTAGAGGCCTCTGAGGAGGGGGGCGGGGTCAGGGTTCAATATACCTTTGTAGAAAAGATAAGGGTGGGGGATATCCGGATAAAGGGGCACGACTACTTTTCTGTTAGGAGGCTCAAGTCTGCCTCAGGGTTAAAGACGGGGAATGACCTGAGTAAAGACGGCATATCCGGGGCAAGGAACCGCATCCTGGATCTTTATAAACCATGAAGGAAAGAGGGCAAAGGCAGCGGATATTATCTTTCAGGGGAATGCGATCCAGCCTGTTGAGGAGCTGGCGTCCCTGATGAAGTTACACAAGGGAGATTACTACAGCGAAAGGGAGATGGACCAGAGTATACAAGCCCTTGAGAGACATTATATCGATAAAGGTTATCTGAAGATCCTTATCAGGCCCCCTGAGTTAGTCTATGACGAGGCAAAAGGGGAGGTGTTGCTCACCCTCTCCATAGAGGCAGGCCCCCATGTGGATGTCCTGTTTGAAGGGGCTGAGACGATGGCCCCTGAGGCCTTAAAGAAAGAGCTCCTGATATGGAAAGAGAAGGCCTTTGACAGCTCTGTCTTAGACGAGTCTGCAGACAGGCTGACACAATTTTACCGGTCCAGGGGATACCATTTTGCGGCCATAACGTATCGTATCGATAAATCTAATGACAGGAATCTCAGGATTGTCTTCAAGATCACAGAGGGCATTCCTGTAACGGTCAGAGAGGTGGAGTTTATCGGGAATCATTATTTCAGCTCAAAAGTCCTGAAGGAGTATCTGGATATCAAAGCGGGGGGGGTCCTCATAGAGGATGTCTTAAAAGAGGATATCAAAGAGATGACCACCCTTTATAAGAATAGCGGTTTTCTTGAGATAAAGCTTGCCCCGGATATCCTGTTTCATGAGGGGGACAAGACCCTGGGCATCCGCATTACTGTGGAAGAGGGGATACAGACATTTCTGGCCAGGATGGAAGTCTCGGGGAATAATACCTTCAGCAGGGAAGAGATCATGGGCCATAGCAAATCAAGGGAGGGACATCCCTACAATGAATCTCAGGTCATCGATGACCTCTACAGCATACAGTCCTTTTATGTTCAGAAGGGGTACCTATATGCCTCGGTAGACCTGAAGAGCAGATATAGCCCTGATAAAAAGGAGGTCATGATTGATTACGTCATCACGGAAGATAAGCCCGTCTATATAGGAGAAACCTATGTGAGCGGTCATTCCGTTACAAGGGAATATGTCATCCGGCGGGAGCTGCTCATCAAGGAAGGGGATCTGTACAGCTATGAGAATATCCTCAGGAGCCAGAGGCGGCTTTTAAGCCTGGGAATCTTTAAGGGTATCAAATTAGAGCCCATGAACCCTGAAGTCAGGGAGTACCGGAAAGACATGTCCCTTAAAGTAGAGGAGGGGTATCCTGGGACTGTCGAATTTGGGATCGGTTATGGCGATGTGGAGAAGATGAGGGGGATGTTTGAGGCCTCGTACAGAAACCTGTTTGGCACAGGACGTCAGACCACACTGAGGGTTGAAGGGAGCTCTATTGAGCAGAAATACAGTCTTGGATATAAAGAACCGTGGGTTCTGGGCTATCAGATGGATGCAAGAATTAACATGGTCGACCAGATCGAGAACAAGAGGAGTTTTGACCGGCGCACCCTCGGCTTCTCAACAGGTATCGACAAGAGTTTCAGCGACTATGTCAAAGGCTCCCTGATGTATCAGTATGAGGATGTCAGGCTCTCCGATGTCAGCGCAGAGGCCATCCTGACCCCTGAAGATACAGGAAAGGTAGAGGTGGCCACCATTAACCCTTCTATTACTATAGACCGCCGGGATGACCCGTTTAACCCTTCCAGAGGGACATTCTCCAGTATCGCCTTCCGGGAGGCGGCA
>JACROQ010000070.1 GCA_016214375.1 Nitrospirota bacterium
AATGACGGACCCGAGCCCACCGGGCTTCGTTATTGTCTCAACTCTGCGGCGCTGCGGTTTATCCCGAAAGAGGACCTGGACAAAGAGGGGTATGGCCAGTACAAGGCCCTTTTTGAGAGATAGGGACTAACCTTGACCTTTGCGGTGGGGAAGTTATACACTAACTTTGGAATATACAGCAAGGCAAGGAGGATTTCGTATTTCCAACCTCTACGGCAACACGATTGGGTTAAAGGCCGACCAGTTGAGGCGGCTGAAGAATATCTACCGCCGCAGGATCCCGCCTGATGAGGTCCTTTCAGGCGAGCTGGCCCGGTATGTGACGTCTCTGTCGTCAGAGATCCATCGGCAGATCGGCCTGATCATTGACCGCCAGGGAGTCATCCACCATGTCATCGTGGGGGATCAGAAGGAGATCGTGATCCCGGACCTCTCTGATTTCGGCCTGGGGAAGAGACGTCTTCGCGGTGTCCGGTGCATTCATACCCATCTGAAAGATGAGCCGCTGAACCAGGATGACCTTACTGACTTAGCGCTGCTCCGGCTGGATCTCATGGCCGCTGTCGGCGTGGGGGATAACGGACTCCCTGCCCATATCCATATGGCCCATCTTGTCCCCCCGAATCCGGAAGGGAAATCTTATAAGCTCCTTGAGAAGGTTCCGTTTCATCAGTTGAACCTGAATCTGTCGGACTTCCTTCATCAGATTGATGAGGAGATCGCCTTTTCACACAAGGGGATCGATATCGAAAAGGGGGACCGGGCCGTGATCGTCAGCGCCTCTCAAAAGGGGAGGGCAGAACAGGAGGATTCCTTGGAAGAGCTCAGAGAGCTGGCAAGGACAGCGGGCGTTACCATACTGGACGCCGTCATTCAGAGGCCCAAGATGATACACCCGAAATATCTCGTGGGTGAAGGGAAGATCAGGGAGCTAATCATCAAGTCGCTCCAGGGCGGCGCCAATCTCATCATCTTTGACCAGGATCTCTCACCCACCCAGGTCAAATCGATCGGGGAGATCACGGAGTTACGGGTTATCGACAGGACCCAGCTCATCCTCGATATCTTTGCCCGGCGGGCCCACAGCAGGGATGGAAAGGTCGAAGTCGAGCTGGCACAACTCAAGTATCTCCTCCCGAGGCTGGTCGGAACCGGGAAGGCCCTCTCAAGGCTGGCAGGGGGCATCGGCGGGAGGGGGCCCGGTGAGATGAAGCTGGAGGTCGATCGAAGGAGGATCAGGGACAGGATCACCCACTTAGAGAGGGAGTTAGAGCACCTGAGCATGGCGAGAAGACAGAGGAAGGAGAGGCGCGTTGAGACCCATATCCCGATCGTTTCTATTGTCGGCTATACCAATGCAGGGAAATCCACCCTGCTGAATGCCCTGACCAAGAGCAGTGTCAGGACCGAGGACCTGCTGTTTGCCACCCTCGATACCGCAAGCCGGAGGCTGAGGTTCCCGCGTGAGCGCGAGGTGATTGTCACGGATACGGTCGGTTTCATCCGTGAACTCCCGGAGGATCTGTTCGGGGCCTTCAGGGCGACGCTGGATGAGTTGAGGGATGCGCACCTATTGATCCACGTCGTCGATATCAGCAATCCCCGCTTTGAGCAGCAGATGACCGCAGTGGACAAGATCATCCGGGAGCTTGCGATCGAGCATATCCCCACCCTCCTGGTATTTAATAAGATAGATCAGGTGGATCCGGAGGAGGTCAAGGCATTATGCCGGCGGTTTGAGGCGATTGCCATATCAGCGATACATCCGGAGTCCCTGATGTCCCTTCTCGCCGTTATGGAGGAGAGGATATGGAACGAATAAAGAGAACTCTGACGGTACTTGCAATCTTTTTGCAATCTTTTTTGCCCTTTTCTCCCTGATGTTCTCTGCCTGTCAGACCGCACCGGTCACAGGCCGGTACCAACTCATCCTGATACCCGAATCGATGGAGGTAGAGATGGGTCTGACCTCCTATAAAGAGACCCTGAAGAAGGCAAAACTGTCTGAAGATAAAGAGAGTGTGGATAGGGTCAGGAGGGTGGGGGAGAGGATCGCTGAGGTCGCAGATCGAAAGGATTATAAATGGGAGTTTAATCTCATTGACGCTGATAAGGTTGTCAATGCCTTTGCGCTCCCCGGGGGGAAGGTGGCCGTGTATACCGGTATCCTGAAGTATACAGAGGGGGATGCCGGACTGGCTGCTGTGATGGGACATGAGGTGGCCCATGCCTTAGTCAGACACGGTGGGGAGAGGATCAGCGCAGGGATCTTAGCGCAACTGGGGATGATCGGGTTGAGCACTGCGATTAAGAATAAAGACCCGGTGGCCATCGGCGCCATCAATCAGGCCTACGGGATCGGGGTCAATGTGGGGGTACTGCTCCCCTTCAGCCGGAGTCAGGAGCTGGAGGCGGACAGGGTCGGCCTTGTCCTGATGGCAAAGGCAGGGTATGACCCGAATGAGGCCGTAGCCTTCTGGAAGCGTATGATGAAGGGGAAAGACAAGGCCCCGCCGGAGTTTCTCTCCACACACCCTGCTACAGACAAAAGGATCAGGGAGCTGGAACAGTGGCTGCCGGAGGCCATGAAATACTATAAACCCTCTCCTCCCTCTTGACACTTATCGAACATAATAGGTATGATGGGCAGACTTTCATGGAGGGGTGCACAAGGTTGAGAAGGACCATCATACTCATAGCCTGCGTTTTCGGCCTCGGCAATTTCATTTTCTCCCATCCCGCCCTTGCCCACCGGCCATTGACTACACAGAGCGCCTATCCCCTTGAGATACACAAGATCAAGCTGGAGAGCGGGATCAAGTACACCAATTTTCCAAAGGCTGATGAGGCCTATAGCCTGGATATCGAACTGAACTACGGGATCATCAATAATCTCGATGTCGGGATCGAGGTCCCCTATGTATTCTGGCAGCCTCAGAATGGAGAGAGCTTTCAAACTGTGGGGGACATGATTCTGAAATCAAGACTCCTCTTCTTAAAAGGCCGCGAGGGCAACCCCATCTCACTGACGATCCAACCCTTTTTTAAGGTGCCTACTCCGGAGAATGATAGGGGTAAGTTGCAGTCAGAACCCGGATTCAGCACCGGCGAGACGGACTTTGGTTTTGTCTTTATCGCGACACGGGAGATATCCCCTGTCGTTGCCCATATGAATCTGGGCTACACCTTTATCAACAAACCCTCTTTTGGCAGGGACTACGAAAATGTCTTTAGTTTCAAGCTGGCCTTAGAATATGAAGGGGCAAAGAAGGGGCTTGAACTTGTGGGTGAACTGAGCGGGGAGACCAATAAAGACCCTTCCAAAGCTGACCTCCTCTCTGTGCTGCTTGGGGCGCGGTTTGTACTTAAAGAAGGGGTCTCTGCCGATGTGGGTTATGGCATCGGGGTGTCCGACGCGAGTCCTGATTCTACTGCGACGATGGGCCTGACGATGGATTTTTGATTGAAGCTGAAAAACGCGTTGTGCATTTTTGAGCTTCAATCAATCTAATCTCATCTCTTTGGAGACAATCACTACCCCTGATTCTGTCACAAAAAATCGCTTTTTGTCGTCTACCCGGTCATACCCGATCACGGTCTGTGGGGGGACTTTCACATCCTTGTCAATGATCGCCCTTTGTATCTTGCAATACCTCCCGATCTCGACATTTTCCAGGATGACAGAGTCTTTGACATCCGCATAACTATTGACCCTGACATTCGGGGACAGGACCGAACTCTGGACCCTCCCGCCGCTGACGATGCACCCGCCGCAGACGATGGAGTCGAGCGCTACGCCGAGCCGGCCCCCTTCCGCCTCCTGGGCAAAGACAAATTTGGCCGGGGGATTCTGGCCCTGATAGGTCCTGATAGGCCAATCCTTATCATAGAGGTTAAACACCGGCGTTACGGCGATAAGGTCTATATTGGCCTCCCAGTAGGCATCGATGGTCCCTATATCCCTCCAGTATTTTGCCTCTTTCTGATTCAGGTCTTTAAAATTATAGGCATAGACCCTGCTGTTACCGATCATCCGCGGCAGGATATTCTTGCCGAAGTCATGGGCAGTATCCTCCCGTGAATCAGCCGCCAAATAAGAGGTAATGGCTTCTGTGTTAAAGAGGTAGACCCCCATAGAGCAGAGGGAGAGGTCCGGGTTTCCGGGGATGGTCTTTGGGTTCTCTGGTTTTTCTTCAAATCCGATAATGCGAAAATCCCTGTCCACCTCCAATATGCCGAAGCTGGATGCCTGTTTCCTGTCAAACTCGATCACGGCAATCGTGGCATCTGCATTCTTCTCCTTGTGATACCGGTACATATCCGAATAGTCCATCTTGTAGATGTGGTCGCCAGAGAGGATGAAGAGATTCTGCGGTTTTTCATTCTCGATCACGTAGAGATTCTGGTATATGGCATCAGCAGTCCCCCGGTACCAGTCCTGACTGACGCGCTGCTGAGGGGGGATGGTGATGATGTATTCGTCTAAAAAGGAGCTCAATATATTCCACCCCTGCCTGATATGTCTGTCGAGGGAGAGGGATTTATATTGCACCAGGACGGCGATCCTCCGGAGGCCTGAGTTGACGGCATTACTCAGGGTCACATCGATGATCCGGTATTTTCCGCCGAAGGGGACAGCAGGCTTGGCCCTGTGTGCGGTAAGGGGGTAGAGTCTCTCTCCCCTGCCGCCGGCCAATATCATTGTAAAGACATCTTTCATGGCGTCAGCCTTCTATTTTATGGGTCAGTTTTCGACTTCCCAATCATAGATGAAATCGTGTATAATTGCAATACAGGATGAAGATAGGATTCTTATTGCATAAAAGCCCTGAACATCAGGATGCGCATACCGTGAAGATGCTTGCAGAGGCATTTGCCGATGCAGGTCATGAGGTCAGCATCTTCCTGATGGAAGACGGGGTATTAAATGTCGTTATCAACCATTCCCCCAGGGGGTTATCGGCTGGTTACGACCCGTTGCTTGAAAAAGGGGTCAGGATCGCCCTCTGTACCTATACTACTGAAATCCGCGGTCTAAGCCGGGATCAATTTTTAAAAGGGGTTGAATTCCAGAGCCAGTATGATCTGTCCAAGCTGGTGAATGGATGCGATAGATTCTTGAGCTTTGTATGAAGGGCACTGTAAAAAATGTCGTATTTATCATCTGGGCAACACCGTTTAATACGGTTGTGTTTCCAGAGGCCCTGAGGATGGCCATAGGGCAAACCGTATGTGATAACAGGGTTAGTCTCCTGTTGATCGGGGATGGGGTGTGGAATGCCTTAAACCTTGCCCCGCATATGATAGGGAGGCCTGATATACACGAGAGTATGGAGCTGTTTTCAGCCTGCGGGGTGAGGGTCTTTGCAGACGTGGTCTCTCTCAGGGAGCGGGAGATATCGGAGTACGAAAGTCATATCGAGGAGATAAACCGCACAGAGGCGTATTTCCTGATTACGAATGCCGATGTGGTGATGAATTTCAGATGAACAGTTAGCACGATGTTGAAAAAGTCTTTGTGCCTGTCATCCTGAGCGAAGCGAAGGATCTGACGCTCCGGGTTAATCAGATTCTTCCCCTTCACTTCGTTCAGGGTCAGAATGACAGCAAAGCGGCAGGAGGATTTTCGAGTGAAAGTATTGCATATCATCAGAAGGGCAGGGGACCCCTTGGTACAGGAGATCATTGATCAGTACCGGACTAAGGGCGATGTGTCTATCCTCCTGATCCAGGATGGGGTCCTGGCTAAGCTGGAAGATCACGGTGAGATATATGCCTCTATCAACGATGTCCGTGCGAGAGGACTGGATGTCTCCTATAAACTCGTAGACTATCCTGCCATGTGCGAGATGATGATCGGGCATGATAAAGTGGTTGTGTGGTAAGATAGGGAAGAAGTAAGAAGCAAAAAGTAAGAAGACAGAAGCAAGAAGACAGAAGTAAGAAGTAAGAAGTAAGAAATAAGAGGCAAGAGGCAAGAGGCAAGAAAACAGAAAGCAGGGTGGAG